>JACZUY010000037.1 GCA_022572945.1 Pseudomonadota bacterium | reverse complement strand
GGTGCCAGGTATTAGACACCCCCCTTACCCCGCCGCCGCGGCTTCATCGCGGCCAACGAAGCCCCCGTCTTCGGTCACGGTTTTGGTCGAATGGCACGGCTTGCATACCGGTTGCCAGTTGCTCGGGTTGTCCGCACCGCCTCGCGCCAGCGGCACGATATGATCGACCTCGCCAGCCAGGCCCGGGCAATTTTTCCCGCGGATCGCGCACTCGGAATGCCGGTGCAAAAAGGCCAGCCGCTTTTTTCGCCACGGCCGGTCGTAACCGCGCCTCGACGACGACGGCCTGGTCGCGTCGTATCGCCGCTCGTCGTGCCTGGCGTGATCCGGGCAATAGCGCTCGCGTGTAGCCACGCCGCAGCCCGGCACCGGGCACGGATGCTTCGGCTTCCTAATCATGCAATCAGCCCAAACGAAAAGCCCGCCGGCGGGATGCGAGCGGACTTGTGACAACGATAGCGGCTTCCATAACCGAAAACCATCCACTTTGCCCACTACATTTTGTGCCCCCTCTCGCGCAACGCACAACAAACGGTGTGAAGCCCCTTATGGAATGAGGCAATGCACCAGGTCCGCCCAAACCCGGACTTATCGACGATCACCCGCCAGCTTGCGCCGGCGCAGCGCGCCATGACGATCTTTCTGGCGCGGTGATCCTCGATCCACCATAGCCAGTCGAGCACTTCATCCATCCGCGAGATCGAACGGATATCTGGCCGCTCACGACGATTTCTGACCGGCTCTGGATCGTCCCATTTATCTTTCGACATGATCGGCCAAGCGGCGCGCAACTGAATCAGGTAACGCTGTTCGCTGTCGTCGAGCAACGCCGCGACGCCCATCGCCTCGCGTATCCTCGCCTCGACGCTCGCGGCGCTCGGCTCGGCAACACTGGGCAACACCCAGGGCAACATTTGATTGACCATTAACATACTCATATAATTAGATAATTAGATTATTGTTGCCTTTGTTGCCGTAGTTGCCCAACGGAACTAGGCACATACGCGCGCGCGTATGTACCCGCTTTGGCCCGGCAACATGGCAACAAAGGCAACAATCGCCGAAAAGCTATTCCATATCAGTGTCTTCGTTTGTTGCCTCTGTTGTTGCCTGTTGTTGCCCTTCATCGTCATCGACACCTTCCAACAGCACCGATCGCGGGTCTTTTTCGATGAAGATATCGTGCTCGTAGGCCGGCAACCACAACGCCTGGCGTATGCCACGCGAAAATCGCAGCTTTCGCCCCTTCACCCGATGCGGCAACCGCCGCAACGTATCTTTCCACCGCCCGGCCACCGCCCGAATTGGCACGTGGGCCACGGTACTTTCTTCAGACACGAACACGCTGACCTCCGTCCATCGTGGGATACGAACGGGCATGTTGCGCGGACATTATGCGGATAGTGCAGGAGGTAGCGCGCCAGCGACAGCACGTAACCGCTTGAAAAATAATGGCGCACCCGGGGCGATTCGAACGCCCGACCTCTGCCTTCGGAGGGCAGCGCTCTATCCAGCTGAGCTACGGGTGCGCGCCGGCCAAGCTACTGCATCGCCGCCGCCGGCGTAAAGTCCTTCGGGCCCCTCATTCCGGCGAGTCGATGACTCGACCCGGCGGTGCGTTCAGTCGCCACGCACGCGTATGCCATCGGTCATCAAGAATGACCGATGGGCGTTCAATCGGTACGCAGCCCAAATCTTCCATCGACCAAAACCTGGCCGCATAAGCGGCGGCGCCCAATTATTGCGATCAAAGCTGGCGCGCTTGCCAGCGGTCACTATGAGTCAATCATAATGACCGCTGGTATGACGCGGTCATCGAGGCGCGGCGACCTTTCGTCTGATAGGTGTCTATACACGTATCAAGCGGGGCGCGCAGGCCCTTTGGTATCAGCCGGTGAACACCAGCTCGTCGCGCGCATAGAGCCGCGCGGCGAGCGCCAGCAGGCCGAGCGACGCCGCCAGCGTGAACCCGCTGGCAACGACGATCGAAAGCCCGGTGAGCGGCTCGCCGCGCACCATCTGGCCAATCAACAGGGTCTGGCCGAAGGTCGGAATCGCCATCATCCACGGGTGTGCGTTGATGGCGACGAACACCAGCACCAGACCGGGCAGCGACGGCACCAGGGGAAGCAGCCCGAGATACGTCTGGGTCTCCTTGAAGCTCCGTGTCACCGTGGCGATGATCACTTGCAGCGTCACCGCGAACAGCATCAGCGGCAGGCAGATCAGGAACACCGAGGCGAACAGCCAGAACCCGAGATCGACCCTGAGCCCGAAATCGCCGCCGGTGATGAGGTTGAACATGACCTTGAAGGCGACGAGCTGGACCGCCACCGCCATCGCGGTGAACACGAACGTCGCCGCCACCTTGGCGACCATCAGCTCCCACCGCGCCACCGGGTTGGTGAGCAGCGGCTCCATCGAGCCGCGCTCGCGCTCGCCCGAGGTGGTGTCGATGGCGAGATACACGCCGCCGACGAAAATGGTGAAGATGAGGAACGGCGGCATCATGTTGAGGAAGAAGCCGGTGAGGTTGCGCCCCCCCGACACGTTGATCTGCTCGATCGCGAGCGGGACCGAGAGATTGGGATCGAGGCCGCGGGCCTCGAGCCGCGCCGTGCCGATGTCCCGGTTGTAGTCCCTGAGCGCGTCGAGCGCCCGGCTCATCGCAATCACCGCCGAGAGCCTCGAGCCGTCGACCACGAGATGCACGGTGGCCTGACGCTCGCGGTCGAATTTTTCGCCGTAGTCGTCGGAGATGATGAGCGCGGTGTCGAACTTGCCCGTGCGTACCGCCAGGGCGGGGTCCTTGGGCGCCGGCACCACGAGCGCCCCCTTGGTGGTTATGTATTCGATCAGCTCCGGCGCGTTGGCCTCGCCCTGAACCGGCAGGATAAAGGTGGCGTTCGGCGCCGAGGTGATGCTCTTTCCGACGAAGACGATCAGCGCCGCCACGACCAAGGGGCCGAGGAACGGATACAGCAGCGCCAGCGACACGCTGCGCCGGTCGCGCATGTTGTCGATCACTTCCTTGCAGAAAACGACCCAGACGCGATCGAACATGATCTCACTTCTCCCCGGTTCCGGTCGCCGACATGAACGCTTCTTCGAGATCCGCCTTGCCGGTGGAGCGCCGGAGCTCGTCGGGCGTGCCGTTGGCGCGCACCAGACCATCGCCGATCACCACCAGCTTGTCGCACAGCGCCCCGACCTCCTGCATGATGTGGCTGGTGAACAGCACGCAGCGCCCCTCGTCGCGAATTCGCCGGATCAGCGCCCGCGTGGCGCGCGCGCTGGCGACGTCGAGGCCGGCGGTGGGCTCGTCGAGCAGCAAGTTGGGCGGATGGTGGACGAGCGCGCGCGCGAGCGCCACCTTCATCGATTGTCCCTTGGAAAATCCGTGCGCGGGGCGGTCGGCGATCGCGCCCATGTCGAGCATGTCGATGAGGCGGTCGATGCGGCGCTCGAGTTCGGCGCCCTTGAGCCCGTGCAGGCGGCCGAAGTAGCGGATGTGCTCGCGCGACGTCAGCCGGGGGTAGAGCCCGCGGGCGTCGGCGAGGACGCCGATGCGCCGCTGGACCTCGCGCGCGTTCGCGCGGACGTCGAAGCCGTCGACCGCCGCGCTGCCGCCGTCGGGGGTGAGCACGGTGTAGAGAATGCGGAGCGTGGTGGTCTTGCCGGCGCCGTTGGGGCCGATCAGCCCGGTCACCTCGCCGTCGAACGCGGTGAAGCTCACGCCGCGCAGCGCGTGCACGGCCTTGAACGACTTGCGCAGATCATTGACCTCGATCATCGCGGCCCCATGTCACACGGACCGCCCTGCAGGACGGAGATTATATTATACGTCGATGAGGGTCGTTTTCGGCAAGGGCTTCCCGCAGCCGTCCGGAAAGATGCGTATGAAATTCGGGCCGATCCGGGTTTATAGGCGTCGACCGAACCAGATGACGCGACCGACGATTCGAAGCGACGACACATCGCTTGGAGCCACCTCTTCGATGCCTGGGTCCGCGCCGTTTCGTGAAATCACAAGGGTGCCGTCGAGCTTTTTGCGGATGCGTTTGATGACCAGCTCGCTGTCGAGGTCGAACACGTAAAGCGCGTTGTCGTGGATTTCCGGATCCGCGGTATCCACCAGCAGAAGGTCCCGCTTGCGGATGGCGCCGGCCGTGGCATCGGCCGCCGCTTCGATGAGCAGCAGATGTTCGGGATCGACGTCGAGCCTGTGATGCACGAAGTCCACCTTGAAGGCCAAATCATCGACGATTTGCGAGCTGCGCAGCGGCGCGCTTTCCCTGGTTGAAATGGTCGCTTCGCGGTTCGGCAAGACAACATAGTCGGGCCCGAACTCAGCCGCGCTCTCGTACCGCAGTCCGATTTCTGCGAGACCGGGGGGCAGCCCGGCCGGCGCGCGCCCGCGGCGCACCGGACCTCTTCCGGTCGCCAGCCACTCGACCGAAACGCCGGCAGCTTGCGCCACCGCCACCAGCAAGTCGCGGCGGGGCTCGGCTTCGCCCTTTAGCCACTTGCGGAGCGCAGAGGGCGACACGCCGATCTTTTTTGCGAACTGGTCGATGCTCTTATAGTGGTCGGCGAGTGCCGTGAGACGCGCGGCGAAGGCTTCGCGGCTCGCCGTCTGATTGATGAAGTTGGAGCGCTGCATTCAGGTCTGACTTTTTGGACGCTGTGTCGGCAAGGCTATGCGCGGCGATCTCGGTCGCGCGGCGAAAAGATTAGCAAGCGTTTCTTCTGCGTCTATTCAACTTGTACTTTTAAGAACTTTACGCGACATCACACGCTTTGTAGCCACATACTTGCGCCGAGAAACCCCACTTTCGAATTGTATTTCACATATTTATGTGTACAACTGGATGGAGTTTGACCAATATCTTCACGTAGTTTGAGCCACCGCCCGATCAAGGGCGTGGCGCCGCGGCGCGGAGACCACAGGTCATCGGCCGAGTTGCCGGATCGCTGGCCCTCCCCCCTCTCCCAGACGGCCAGGAATGAGAGGACAACCGCCATGACGGTGGCAAGGAAACCGTCGAAGACGGCGAGGCGGTTAACCGACGCGCGGGTGCGCGCAATTATCGACAACATGGTGGATGCACTCGTCACCATCGACGAGCACGGCGTCATCGACTCCTTTAATGCGGCTGCGGAACGCATTTTCGGCTATTCGGCCGACGCGGCGATCGGCCGCAACGTGGCGGTTCTCGCCGAAGAACGCGCCCGCAGCCAGCACGGCGGCTACATCCGCAACGATCTGAAAACCGGCAAGGGCAAGGTTCTCGGCGTCGGTCCGCGCGAGGTGAAAGGCCGCCGCAAAGACGGTTCAACGGTTCCGCTGGAGCTCGCGGTCAGCGAAATGTTCCTGGGCGGCAAACGCACGTTCATCGGGGCGATGCGCGACATTACCGACCGCAAGCATGCGGAGCACGCGCTGCGCGACTCGAAGGCCCAGCTCGCCGGGATACTCGATACCGCCATGGAGGCCATCATCGCGGTGGATGACAGCCAGCGCATCCGCTGGTTCAGCCACGGGGCGGCGCGCACCTTCGGCTATAGCTCGTAGGAAATGCTTGGACAGCCGCCCGATATGTTGTTGCCCTCCCGTGCCCGAAAAAAACACCGCGATCATATCGAGAAGTTTGCGCGTTCGCCCACGCCCCGACGCTTGAAGAACTCGCGCGCAGAGATTGCGGGCCTGAATAAAGCCGGCACCGAGTTCCCGGCGGACGCCTCGATTTCGAAGTTTGATGTCGGCGGTGAAAGGCTGTTTACGGTCTTCCCGCGTGACCTCGCCGAGCAAAAGGTGGCCGAAGAGCACATCGACGAAATCGCAGACCATCTTTACAGTTGTCACAATCGTCAGAATTACATTGATGTGTGGAAATTGCACTAGAAACTGTCGATACCTAATTAATATTTGCAATTTGCGCGCGCATTTATGACAAGTATTAACAATTTATTAAAGATGGTGTATTAAATCAACATAATGCGCAATTTTATCAATTTTGACGGGAGTAAATACTGGGATGTTCCCTTGGACTACCGCGCTAACGGTTTTACCTATCCCGCATCGCCGGGAATGAGAGGAGAAGCGCGATGACGCCGGCAAGGAAATCCTCGAAGACGGCGCGGTCGAAAGCGGCCGCGCGCAAGACCGCGGACGAAGCGCTGCGCAACAGCGAGGAACGCTACCGCGACCTGTTCGAGCACTCGCCGGTCGGCTTCCGGGAGGAGGACTACTCGGCGGTTAAAAGGATCGTCGACAAGCTCAAGCGAAGGGGCGTGCGCGACTTCCGGCGGTACTTCCGCAAGCACCCGGAAAAGCTCCGCGAGGCGATCGCGGCAATCACGATCATCGACGTCAACCAGACAGTTCTCACGTTGTACGGCGCCCCCGACAAAGAGGCGTTCACGCGCGCCGAACGCGCCCGGCGGGTGGAGCAGATCAGCTTCTACGAACACGAACTGTCCGCCTTGGCGGCGGGCGAAACGCGCGTGGAGGCTGAGGTGACGACGAAGATTCTTGACGGGTCGGAGGTCGTGTTTCGGGTCGTCACGCACCTCCCCGACGCCCACATAGACACCTGGTCGCGAGTCATCTCGACGGAAGAGGACATCACCGAGCGCAAGTTGACGGAGAAGACGTTGCGCGAAAGCGAGGCGCGGTTGCGCACGGTGCTCGACCACTCGCCGACCAAGATTCACATCAAGGATCTGGACGGTCGATACGTTCTGATTAACCGCCAGTCCGAGCGGCTGTTCGGCGTCACCAACGAACAGGCCAGGGGCAAAACCACCGCCGATCTTTTTCCCGAAGACATCGCAAAATCCTTCAGCTCCCACGACCGGAAGGTGGTGGAAACCGGACGGGCGATCCAGGAGGAGGAGGTGTGGCGACAGGATGACGGCGTTCACACTTACCTGACGGTCAAATTCCCGATCCCGGACGCCAGCGGCAATACCGTCGCCGTGGGCGCCATTGGCACCGACATCACCGACCACAAACGGGCCGAGGAAGAGATCCACCGGCTCAGCCTCCGGAACGAGCTGATCCTGAACTCAGCGGGCGAAGGAATTTACGGGTTGGATTTGGAAGGACGGACCACGTTCATCAACCCGGCGGCCGCAAGGATGATCGGGTGGGATCCCGACGACCTGATCGGTCGGCCACAGCACGACATTCTGCACCATTCGAAGCCGGATGGATCTCCCTATCCGCGAGAGGAATGTCCGATCTATGCGGCGTTCAGGGACGGCACCGTTCATCAGGTAAGCGACGAAGTGTTTTGGCGCAAGGACGGCAGCAGCTTTCCCGTTGAATACATGAGTACGCCGATCCTGGAAGACGGCAAACCGGTTGGGGCGGTCGTAGTCTTCAGGGACATCACCGACCTCAAGCAGCGCGAGGAGGCGCTGCGCGAGAGCGAGGACCGCTTCAAGGACTTTGCCGAGGCTGCCGCCGATTGGTTCTGGGAGATGACACCCGACTTTCGATTCAGCTACGTCTCCGAGCGTTTATTTGAAGTTCTTGGCGTCAAGCCCGAGAACCTTCTCGGCAAGACCCGCTGGGAGGTCGGCGACATCGATGACCCCGAAAAGTGGGACCGGCACCGCGCCGACCTCGAGGCGCACAAGCCCTTCCGCAACTTCGTCTATTCGCTCCGCGAAGTCGACGGCACGGCCCGAACGCTCCGCACCAGCGGCAATCCTAGATTCGACGGCGAGGGCCGCTTCCTCGGCTACCGCGGCGCCGGCAGCGATATCACGGCCGAGATCGCGGCCATCGAGCGCGCCGAGCAAGCCCGCGCGCGCCTGAGCGACGCCATCGAGAGCATCTCGGAAGGTTTCGTCATCTGGGACGCAGAAGACCGTCTCCTCCTCCATAACCGGAGGTTCCACGAAATTCGTCCCGAGACCGTCGAAATCCTTGTTCCCGGCGTGCGCTTTGAAGACGGGATGCGCGAGATGGCGAGGCGCGGCATCTTCGAGCCCAAAGGCGAAGTGTTGGAAGCTTACTTGCGCCAGCGCCTGCAGCGCCACCGCGAGCCCGGTGAACCGTTCGAGCAAAGCCTGAAAGGTGACCGTTGGGTGCAGATAACAGAGCAGCGCACGAGCGACGGCGGCACCGTGGGAATCTACACCGACACCACCGAGCGCAAGCGCGCCGAGGACGCGCTGCGCGAGAGCGAGACGCGCGTCCGCATGGTCCTCGACAACGTCGCGGACTGCGTCGTCACCATCGGCGAGAATGGCCGCATCCAGTCGTTCAACCCCGCCGCCGAGCGCGTCTTCGGCTACACCGCGGACGAGGTGATCGGCCGGAACGTTCGGACGCTCATGGCCGAGCCCGACCGCGAGCGGCATGGAAGCTATATCAAAAATTATCTGCGCACCGGCAAGGGCAAGATCCTCGGCGTCGGACCGCGCGAGGTGACGGGCCGGCGCAAGGACGGTTCGCTCGTTCCCCTCGAGCTCACGGTCAGCGAAATGGTCCTGGGCGAAAAGCGCATGTTCATCGGCGCCATGCGCGACTTTACCGAGCGCAAGTGGGCGGAGAAGGCGTTCCGCGAAAGCGAGGCGCGGCTTCGCAGCATCGCCGCCAACGTGCCCGGCGCCATTTTCCGGCGCGTGCACACGCCCGACGGGACAAGCCACTATGAATTTCTGAGCGCGGCCTATAAGGAACTCTTCGGCCACGACCCCAAGACACTCATGGCCGATGCCTCGACGCTGCGCGAGGTCGTTCATCCCGAGGATTTTGAAGCGCTCCAGTCGGCCATCGCCCGGTCGGTCGAGCGCCTCGAAGGCCAGGACATCGAATTCCGGATCGTCACGCCCGAAGGGCGGATCACATGGGCGCGCTCCGTCGCCCAACCGAGACGAGTGGAGAGCGGCGATATTGTCTGCGACGGCATCGTCCTCGACATCACCGACCGCAAGGAGGCCGAGGAGCGGATCGAATATCTCGCCTATCACGACCAGCTCACCGGCCTCCCCAACCGGGCCCTGTTCGTTGACCGGCTCGGTCAGGCAATCACCGCCGCCGAGCGCGGCGATCGGAGCCTCGTGGTGCTCTCCCTCGGTCTCGACCGGTTCAGCGCCATCACCGACACGCTCGGGCACGCCGCGGGGGATGAGGTCGTCAAGGAGGTCGCCGGGCGGCTCGGCCGCTGTCTTCGCGATGGTGACACCGTCGCGCGCGCGACCGGCGACACGTTCCTCATTCTGCTGACCGCGCTCCGCAAGGCCGAACACGCGACGAAGGTCTTGCAAAATATCTTCGCCGCCTTGAAAACGCCTGTCGCCTACGGCGATCGAGAGCTGCACGTGACGGCCAGCATCGGGGCGAGCGTGTTTCCCGCGGACGGCGCGGACGGCGAGGCGCTGCTCAAGAACGCCGATTCGGCGCTTCACCGGGCCAAATCCGAAGCCCCGGGCGGCTACCGCTTCTTTACCGCCGATATGAACGCCAAGGCGCTGGCGCGCTTGTCACTCGAGACTCGCCTGCGCCGTGCTGTGGAGATGGACGAGCTGGTCGTTCATTACCAGCCGCAGGTCGACCTGCAAAACGGGCGCGTCATCGGGGTGGAGGCTCTGGTGCGGTGGCAGCCGCCCGATCAGGAACTCATTCCACCGGCGGAGTTCATCGCGCTCGCCGAGGAAACCGGCTTGATCGTTCCCCTCGGCGAGCGGGTCCTGGACATCGCCTGCGCCCAGGCCAGGGCCTGGCGGGAGGCGGGGCTTCCCGCCCTGGACATGGCCGTCAACGTCTCGGCCCGGCAACTCCACGACGACCGCCTGATCGCGACCGTCGAGCGCATTCTGGCGGACGCGGAGCTTTCTCCGGATCGGCTCAAGCTGGAGCTCACCGAGAGCGCCCTGATGGGCGACCCGGAGAAGACGGCTCGCACCATGGCGGCGTTCCGGGAAATGGGCATCCGCCTGGCGGTCGACGACTTCGGCACCGGCTACTCGTCGCTCAGCTACCTGAGCCGGTTCCCCATCGAGACGTTGAAGATCGACCGCTCGTTCATCATCACGATGACCACGGATCGGAACAACGCGGCCATCGTCGAGGCCATCATGTCGCTTGCGCACAGCCTGGAAATGAAAGTGATCGCGGAGGGCGTCGACGCCGACGAGCAGCTTACCTACCTGCGCGCCTACCGCTGCGACGCGATCCAAGGCTACATCTTCTCCCCGCCGGTTCCGGCGGACGAAATTCCGCGCCTGGTCGAGAAGGGCTTTCCCACGCTGGGTTCCAGACCCTAGGGTGCGCGCGCCTCGGCTCGACCGGCGAAAGCCCGCGCGTCCTGAACGCGGCGCGCGAATCGGTCGCGGGCTGGTAACAGAGGTCTTCGTCGGACATCGCGCGCGCGCTCATCGATTCGCGCAACCCCACCGGGGGCGTGGCTTAGGCGGCGGCGTTGGCTCTTGAATATATTGAATTTTGAAAAAGCTTCCGCAATCCGTGGGGAGGGAGCATGGAACGGCTCGGCATTCCGGCGCCTGAGGCGGTCGCAAATCGCCGCTCGAATCGTGTCCGTGGAACCTCGTCGTGCACAATGAGTATCGCATCGGATTCACAATTTGTTAGGTGTTGGTGCATTAGGTCACAACGTAGCAACAAGTTGTTTCCGCGTGACGAACATCACTTACAGCGAAAGCCACGCCGGCTATTAGTGTTCCCCGCAAACGTTTCGATAGGAGAACCGAAATCATGACCAAGTTCCTGAAAGACGAATCCGGCGCCACCGCGATCGAGTACGGCCTGATTGCCGCAGGCATCGCGGTTGCGATCATCGCCGCGGTCGGCCTGTTGGGCGACAGCCTCAACGCCTTGTTCGCCGACGTCGACACCGCGCTGCAATAAACTCGCCGGTGTCGGTGCTCGAGTAACCGGTTTCGAGGTCGAGCCCGAGCGTCACCATCGCGTGTGACGCGTCGGGCGGGCCCGGCACGCGAAGTCGGGGGATGCATGGTTTTGGCCTTTGTTATGCCCGCTTCCCGAGGGTGGCGGGTGAACGGGGGCGTTCGGCGTTTTTTCGTCGCCGCAGGGTTCGAAGCGCGGCGCCCCGCGCGTGATCGATCGGGGCGCTTCGCCGGCGAGGCGTTGTTCGCCCGCCGCTGCCGCGCCGACCCGGTTCGCCGCAACTCCCGTTCCCCGCATGATATATCCGGGTTCCTTTGGTATAAGCACTTGGGCGCGAAGCCTTCGCGGGTTAACCTTGGAGGTAGCGGAAACCGGCGGCCGGGTGCGGCCGCTCGCGAGAATGATTGAAAATCCTGGGGAGGCGTTCCGTGACACAGCAATTTGAATCGATGGTTCCGGGCGCGGCCAGCGGGTCCGGCCCGATCGAGGTGCGTGCGCCCTACGACGATGCTCCGATCGCGACGGTGGCGACGGCCGACGCCGGCGTCGTCGAGACCGCGCTGGCGACCGCGCATCGGCTGTATGTCGACCGGCACGGCTGGCTGCCGACTCACCGGCGGGTCGAGATTCTCGACCGGGCGCACGACATCATGGTCGGCCGCGCCGAAGAGCTGGCGCTCGAGGCGGCGCGCGAAGGCGGCAAGCCGCTGATCGATTCGCGCATCGAGGTCGCCCGCGCGATCGACGGCGTGCGCCTCTGCGTCGAGGTGCTGCGCACCCAGCACGGCACCGAAATCCCCATGGGGGCGACGCCGGCCGCGGCCAACCGGCTGGCGTTCACGCGTTTCGAGCCGATCGGCGTGGTGGTCGCGGTGAGCGCGTTCAACCACCCGCTGAACTTGATCATCCATCAGGTCGCACCGGCGATCGCGACGGGCTGCCCGGTGGTCGTCAAGCCGGCCGAGGTGACGCCGCTGTCGTGCATGCGGTTCGTCGAAATCCTGCGCCAGGCGGGGCTGCCCGAGGAATGGTGTCAGCCGGTGGTCACCGCCGACCGGGACGTGGCCGAGGCCCTGGTCACCGACCCGCGCGTCAACTTTTTCAGCTTCATCGGCAGCGCGCGGGTGGGGTGGATGCTGCGCTCCAAGCTCGCGCCCGGCGCCCGCTGCGCGCTCGAGCACGGCGGCGCGGCGCCGGTGATCGTCGCCGCCGACGCCGACCTCGACGATCTCGTGCCGGTGCTCACCAAGGGCGGATTCTATCACGCCGGCCAGGTCTGCGTTTCGGTGCAGCGCGTGTTCGCGCACCGCGACATCGCCCGCGAACTGGCCGAGCGCATCGCCGGCGAGGCGGGCAGGCTGGTCATCGGCGATCCGACCAGCGAGGAAACCGAGGTCGGGCCGCTGATCCGCCACGCCGAGGTCGACCGCGTCGCCGAATGGGTGGCCGAGGCCGCCGACGGCGGCGGCGAGGTCTTGAGCGGCGGCAAGAAGGTGAGCGATTCGTGCTACGCCTGCACCGTGATCTACGAGCCGCCCGCCGATGTGCGCGTCAGCACCGCCGAGATCTTCGGGCCGGCGGTGTGCGTCTACGCCTACGACGACATCGAAGACGCCGTCGCCCGCGCCAACGCGCTGCCGTTCGCGTTCCAGGCGGCGGTGTGCACCCGCGACATCGACACCGCGCTCTACGCTTACCGGCACCTCGACGCCAGCGCGGTGATGGTCAACGACCACACCGCGTTCCGGGTCGACTGGATGCCGTTCGCGGGGCTCCGGCAGTCGGGGCACGGGGTCGGCGGCATTCACCACACCATGCACGACATGCAGATCGAGAAGATGATGGTGATGCGCTCGAAGGTGTTGATGTGAGCGCCGCCCGGGGCGCGCGCTCGCCCGCCGCGCAGACCGGGGAGCGCAACCGGCCCCCGGACCGTAGAGCGCAATCTGAACGATTCCAATCGTTCGGATTACGCCAGCCCGCGACCGCGGGCCGCCGCCCCTGCGGCGGAAGCCTGCGTGGCGACTGAACGCAGTCCACCTTTGACTGAAGTCAAAGGTGGACGAATAATGCCCTAACCGTACTTCTTGACCGCTTGATCGATCGCTGGGCCGGCCTTCATCAGGTCTTCGGCGACCATGACCGGCGTGAACGAGACGCTGGCGTTGAGCGCGAGAAACCAGGGCTCGGCCACCGCGGGAATCTGTGAGGCGTCGTCCATTTCGACAAACAGGAAAGCCGCTCTCTCCCCGTCCTCGGCCAGAAAGTACGCCGCCTCGGGCTTGAGCTCCTCGAGAATCGACTGAATCGTCGCGCCCAGGCGACCGTCTCTTGCGAGCGAGTTGCCCGACTCGACATCGAATATAGCCTTGACCAGGAAACGCATGGTGGACTTCCCCTTTGCAAATTTTTCACCCGTCCCAGCATAACGCCCTGGCGCGCGAAACGCCATGCGCGGCGTAGCCGAGCACGCGGCTCGCCGGTCCGCGAGTCCAGAAATCAACCACGGTGACGTCGTCGTCGGTTTTGTCCGTCTCTCCCTGGGCATCCGCCGGCCTTTCCACTCGGCACGGACCTTGGCTTGCGGCCATGGAAATGCGCCGCGCGGCGCCCTACTGTTGAGCTGATGGTTCTGTCCCAGGAGAGGGCGGGAACCGCGCTTATGCTTGGCGTAGCGTGGTTGTTCGCGCCGGAGATTTCATTGGAGGGTTCACAATGGGTGACTTTCGAACCGTGGCGAAAGCTTCGGAAATCGGCGCCGGCGAAATGAAGCTGGTCGATGTCGACGGCGAAAAGGTGGTGGTCGCCAACGTCGAGGGCGGATTCTTCGCCTTCGGCAACAGCTGCACCCATGTCGGCGGCCCCTTGGAGGAAGGCGATCTCGACGGTGAGACCGTGATCTGCCCGTGGCACGCGAGCGTGTTCGACATCACGTCGGGCGAGCCGCTGGGAGGGCCCGCCGGGACTCCGATTCCGATCTACGAGGTGCGGCTCGAAGGCGACGACGTGCAGGTGCGGAAGCCCTAGGCGCCACAACAAACGTTGATCCCAGCGAGGCGGCGCGACGACCCTGGCGCGCGCGGTCAAACGACGGGCGTGTTCGCGAACAGCTGGCGGGAAGCGCCGGCGTTTAGAGCATTTTCAGCTTACCTTTACTAAGGTCAAAGGCAAGCAGCGTTCAATCGCCACGCAGGCTCTCGTCGCATACGCGACGGCCCGCAATTCGTTGCGATCAAAGGGGGCGCGGGCTGGCGAATTCCGAACGATTCCACTCGTTCTGAATTCGCTCTAGCCTTATCCTTCGTCGCCCACCGCCTTCTCGACCAGCGCGCGGGCGGCGGGCGGCAGATCGAGCGCGAGCGCCGCGGCGTGGCCCCGGGGCGACATCTTCTGCCAGGTCTTGCGCAGGATATCGACGACCTTGTCGTCTGGGTGGCCCGCGGCGAACGCGGCGAGGTCGTTTTCGAGAAACACCAGGCACGCCACGTCCTCGATCATCTGCGCCTCGGCGTCGTGCTTGAGCCGCTCCTTGCGCAGCAGCGCCTGCACGCGGGCGATGGCGCCGGCGTCGTAGCCGACGCGGTCGAGAATCTCGCCGGCGAGGCGCGCGTGGAACCGTTTGAGGTCGCTCCGCCATTTGAGGTAGCCGGCGCGGTCGCGCGGATAGTCGGCGCGCGGGATCTCCCAGCGCCGGATGTGCTGCGCCCGGGCGGCGAGCCGGAGCGCCTCGGAGGCGTCGGGCGCGAGGCGCGCGAGCCATCGGGTCATGCGGCGGGCGTAGACCAGTTCCTTGGGCCGTGGCCGGCCATCATCGACCGCGCGGTTGGGGTCTTCGGCGTTGACCGCGTCGAACGCGGCGACGGCCGTATCGAAGCGTGAATCGGCGCCGGTCATGCGCGTTCTTGCTTCGCCCGCCGGGCCGCGACGCGGGCCGCCAACGGCGCCGCCATCACCATAAATTTTCCTTGTGACGGGCCGTGATTCGCGTAGATTGGTGCCGCGGTCGGCACACTGCGACGGCGAGCCTTGCTTAGTTGCGTCCGCATCTAACCTGGTCCCTCCCGGACATTGTGATGCCTGGACACCGGCGGGCTGCGGCATGGGCCGCCGCGGCCGACGATAACCTAAGCGAGGACTGCTGCGATGGCTACCGGTACGGTCAAATGGTTCAACCCGCAAAAGGGGTACGGGTTCATCACGCCCGACGATGGCGGCAAGGACGTCTTCGTCCATATCACCGCGGTCGAGAGCGCCGGCATGGGGCCGCTCGTCGAAGGCCAGAAGATCAACTTTGAAGTGATTTCGGAACCGCGCGGCCTGAAGGCCGTGGACTTGAGCGCGGCGGAGGAGTAAGCGCGACCCGACGCCTCGGGCCG
>JACZUY010000203.1 GCA_022572945.1 Pseudomonadota bacterium | reverse complement strand
GGCGGGCGGACCCGAGGCGCGGGCGGCGGTGGGCGGCGCGGTCGGCGACTGGATCGACCGCTGCGCCGGCTGGCACCCGCTCGCGTGGCGGCCCGACGTGCTCGGCCGGCGGCTGGTCTCGTGGCTCAGTCACCACACGCTGATCCTCGGCGAGGCCGACCGCGGCGCGGCCGGGCGGGTTCTCGCCAGTCTCGCCGAGCAGGCGCGCCATCTCAGCCGCGTCGCGGCGAGCGGCGTGGACGGCGCGGGACGCATCGCCGCGATCAAGGGGTTGCTGTTCACCGCGATCTGCCTGCCGGGCGACGAGCGCCGTCTGGCGCACGCGCTCAGGCTGCTCGAGCACGAGCTCGGGCGTCAGGTCCTCGCCGACGGCTGCCACGTCTCCCGCAGCCCTTCGGCGCACTTGCGCGCGTTCCGCGACCTGGTCGAGGCGCGGGCGCTGCTGGTGGCGGTGCGGCAACCGATTCCCGAGGCGCTGCAGAACGCGGTCGACCGCATGGCGCCGATCCTTCGGTTCTTCCGCCACGGCGACGGCGGCCTCGCGCTATTCAACGATTCGTGCGAGGAGAGCCCGGCGCTGATCGACGTCGCGCTCGGGCTCGGCGAGGCCCTGGGCCAGCCGCCGGCGAGCGCCCCGCACAGCGGCTTCGAGCGGTTGTGCGCCCAGCGCACGCTGGTGCTCGTCGATGTCGGCGCGCCGCCGCCGCTCGCCGACGCCCACGCCCACGCCGGACCGTTGAGCTTCGAGATGAGCGTCGGCAACGAGCGCATGGTCGTCAACTGCGGCGCCCACGCCGGCGGCGACGCGTCGTGGCGCGCGGCGCAGCGCGCCACCGCGGCGCATTCGACGGTCACCATCGACGACACCAACGCCTTCGAGATCCTCGACGACGGGTCGCTCGGCCGCCGCCCCGGGCGGGTCGACTGCGCGCGGCTCGAGGACGAGGGCAACATCTGGATCGACGCCAGCCACGACGGCTACGCCAAGTCGTTCGGCCTGGTCCATCGCCGACGGCTCTACCTCGCCGCCGACGGCGACAACCTGCGCGGCGAGGACAGCCTGAGCGGGCGCGGCGGCAAGAGCTTCGCCGTGCGCTTCCATTTGCACCCCGCGGTCAGGGCGTCGCTGGTCGGCGAGGGCGCGGGCGCGCTCATCCGCCTCGCCAGCGGCACGGGGTGGCGGCTGCGCGCCTCGGGCGCCGCGATCCACATCGCCGAGAGCGTTTATCTCGGGCGCGGCGGCGAGGTCAACCGCTCGGACCAGATCGTCCTTTCGGGCCCCTTGCGCGGCGGCGTCGTCAAGGTCAAGTGGTCGCTCGGCCGGATCGAGGGTTAGAGAGTGATGCCAGCGAGCCCATGAACGAACTTCATGGGCTCGCTGGCAAGCGCGCCAGCTTCGATCGCAATAATTGGGCGTCGCGCCTTGATGAGCGCGTAGCCTGCGTGGCGGTTGAACGCAACGGCGAGTCGATTCATCGGCTCGCCGGTGTGAGTCGCACCGTCGCGTCCGGCGGCCCGGTGCCGGCATCCCTGCTCCGGCGGAAGATGACCGAGAAGTTGTTGGCCGGCATCGTGATCACCCGGTCGAGACTCAAGCCATTGTCCTCGGCGCAGGCGGCGACGGCTTCGAGGTCGCGCACGCCCCACGCCGGATCGCGGAAACGAAGCGAGCGGTCGAACGCGTCGTTGCTCGGCGCGGTGTGCCGCCCGTCGCGCTTGTACGCGCCGTAAAGATAGAGCAGCCCCCGCGGCCCGAGCAGCCGTCCGGCGCCCGCCATGAGTCCCTCGCACGCGCTCCACGGCGCGATATGCAACAGGTTGATCGCGAGCATCGCGTCGAAGCGCGCGCCGAGGTCCGCGTGCCAGCCGGCTTGCGCGACGTCGAGCGCGACCGGCGCCCGGACGTTGCCGACGCGCGTCCCCCCGATCCACGCGGCGATGCTGGCGCGCGCTTGCGGGTCGGGGTCGCTCGGCTGCCACGCCATGCCGGGAAAGGCTTGCGCGAACGCGACGACGTGCTGGCCGGTGCCGCTGGCGATCTCGAGCGCCGCGCCCTCGGGCGGCAGGATCTCGCGGAGTACGGCGACAATAACGTCGAGATTACGCCGCGCGGACGGCGCGTCGTGCCGGTCGCCCGCGCTCGATTCGTCGCTCACCGCGACCGCATACGGAGACTTTTCGGTCCATCGCTTGGGGCTCTCGTCTTTCGTCATCGGCTCTACAGCTGCCAGCGGCGCAGGCCTTCGGGAAGCGCCGTGTCGCGCCACATCCCCTTGATGTCGGCGACGAGCGCGCCGGGGGCGGCGAGCCGCGCGAAGTCGGCGGCGGTGAAGGCGCGGTAGACGTCGTGCGCGACGGCGCCGACGATGGCGTCGTAGCCGCCGTCCGTGGGGAGCTCCCCGAGGAGCTCGATGCCATAGAGCGCGGCGGCCTCGCCCGCGTCGGCGAGCGGGTCGTGAACCGCCACCTCGAGCCCCCGCGCGGTGAGGCCCGCGACCAGGTCGGCGACCTTGCTGTTGCGCAGATCGGGCACGTTCTCCTTGAACGTTAGCCCGAGCACGAGCGCGCGCCCGCGCTCGACGCGCCGGGCGATCTCGCCGGCGATGAAAGCGCCCATGCCGTCGTTGATGCGCCGCCCGGCGAGGATGATCTCCGGCTCGTGGCCGACCTGGCGCGCGCGGTGCGCGAGATAGTACGGGTCGACGCCGATGCAGTGCCCGCCCACCAGCCCGGGGCGGAAGTCGAGGAAGTTCCATTTCGTCCGCGCCGCGTCGAGCACGTCGTAGACCGAAATGTCGAGCCGCTGGAAGATGCGCGCGACCTCGTTGATGAAGGCGATGTTGATGTCGCGCTGGGCGTTCTCGATCACCTTGGCGGCCTCGGCGGTCTTGATGTCGCGCGCGACGAACACCCCGCCGGCGGTGATTTTCCCGTACATCGCCGCGAGCATCCCGGTGACCTCGGGGGTCTGGCCGGCGACGACCTTGGTGATGCGGTCGTGGGTGTGCTCGCGGTCGCCGGGGTTGACCCGTTCGGGCGAGTAGCCGAGGAAGAAGTCCTCGCCGCAACGCAGTCCCGACGCCGCCTCGATGTCGGGGCCGCAGACCTCTTCGGTGACGCCGGGGTAGACCGTGCTCTCGACCACCACCACGGCGCCGCGGGAAAGCCGGCCGCCGACGAGCCGCGCGGCGTCGCGCAGCGGCCCGAGGTCGGGCTCGTTGCTCGCGTCGACCGGCGTCGGCACGGTGATGATGTAGACGCCCGCGCCGTCGAGCGCGTCGGCGTCGTCGGTCAGCGCCGCCGTGGTCGCCTCGAGCGTTTCGGCCGTGACCTCGCGCGTGCGGTCGACACCGCTGCGCAGCTCGGCGACGCGGCGGGCGTCGCGGTCGTAGCCCGTGACCGGATAGTGCCGCGCGAGCGCGAGCGCGAGCGGCAGCCCGACGTAGCCGAGCCCGATGACCGAGATGCGCGAGGGTTCAGCCATGGCAATTCCCCTGAGGCGGCGGAAACTAGCCCGTGCGCCGGCGCGCCGTCAATCGGCGGATGCGAGCCCGAGCCGGCCGAGCTGGCGGGCGATCACCCGCGATGCGTCGTCGAGCGCGAACGCCCGGCGATCATCTCGGCGACCGGCCGTGCGTCGTTGGCGGTCAACGCGTCGTAGAGCCGCTCGTACCGCGCGACGCAGGCGTCGAGCGGGAATGTTTCTGCTACGCGCCGCCGGCCGGCCGCACCCATAGCGCGACGCCGCTCCGGGTCGCAGGCGAGCGCGAACAGCGCTTCGCCGAAAGCGCGCGGATCGCGCGGCGACACAACCAGCCCGGTGATGCCGTCGATCACGGCCTCGGAGTTGCCGCCGACCTCGGTCACGATCATCGGCAGCCCGGCGGCCATGCCCTCGAGGATGCTGTTGGCAAA
>JACZUY010000202.1 GCA_022572945.1 Pseudomonadota bacterium | reverse complement strand
GCCCGGGTGCACGGCTTGCGCGCCGGTCTCGCGCGCGGCGGCGACGATCCGGTCGATCACCAGATAGCTCTCGGCCGCGGGCGCGGGACCGATGGCCACCGCCTCGTCGGCCATGCGCACGTGCAGCGCGTCGGCGTCGGCCTCGGAATGGACCGCGACCGTGGCGATCCCCATCCGCCGCGCGGTCTTGATGACGCGGCAGGCGATCTCGCCCCTATTCGCGATCAGGATTTTCTCGAACATCCCAGTATTTGTCTCTGTCGGCGCTGCGCCAACCTACCGGTGCTTCTACCGGGCGGCAACCAACGATCGCGAAGGCCGCCCGCGTCCGGGTTCTACAGCCGTGGATATGGGGCAGGTGCTTAGTGTAATTCTACATCCAAATACAATGATCTGAAGAGTTTCTTAAACGGTCCTAAGTTGGCGTTAAACCATGCTCCACATACCGTAATGCCGCCCGGATTCTTGGAAACGTGAGCTGATGCAAATTCGAACTCAAACTCTATCGTCTCGTTCGGTGAGACAACGTGGTCAAATTCTTTATATTCTCTACCGATCTCTTCGTTTTCATTGCAAAATACAGGAATAAACAACTGAACTTTCATTGACTTTTTCATTAAATTCGTCAATTGACCGAGAAAGATATATTTCTTGCGGTTTCCTTGAGATACTTCTTTTACCTTCCGAGCCGAAAATCTGCCGTACCGTCTGAACGCACTTTCCGGGTCGATAAACCGCGCGATTCTTAGGTCATACATAGAACTGAATTGAGAACTAAACGCGCCGCCATGGCCCTTGGGGAGGAACGGCCGATCGACGACCTCAAAATCGAACCCGCGTTGTTCCAATACCTTCTTGGCCTCCGCTCCTACGCCCGGATTGTGCCACTCGTCGCCTGCAAAAAGGAACAGCATCAATCTCGTGGGTTTTATTCGTTTAAGCATCGAAATCAGCCCGTCATCGTTCAGATACCTGCCATTGAACGAATTCCCATGCCCGGCCGGCGCATGGGCGATAACCGCATGGACTGCAACCTCTTGCGCGGCGGAAAGCGCGGCCCAGCCTCCAGCGGACTGCCCAGCGAGGACGATATTGTCATATCCTCTTTCGCGAAGGGTTCCGACGGCGGCAACGAGGTTCTTTCGGGCATCGTAGTTTCTATCACCGGTAACTGGCCGTATCAGCTTGTAAACGTCCCAGCCTCGAAAGCGCAGTAAATTGATATAGTAGGGTGGCGGAAAGCGAGATGCGTCGTTGATTACATATCCCGTGTCGCGCGCCAACCCTTTGCCGTGATTATAGATTATCGCGCCTTTGGCCTGATTTGCGCCCAGATGATCGAAGCGGTACGCGTCGACCAAACTCATCTGCATTTGCGAGGCTGGGCAGCCGGCGAGAAGCGCCAACAAGAAGACACAGCCAATGAGACGAAAACGATATCCCAACCGCACATTCCAAGGTTTCATCGCCTCACCCCACGGTTCTTCTGTATCCAAAATTCCCGACGATCTAATTAATTGCGGTGATGCGATCAAGAAGGGCCGCCACCCTCCGAGAACAATCCCATGGCGTAAGCCGCGTGAAAAGCCAGGATACCGCCCCAGCCGACCATCGGCCAGATGAACCACGGGGTCCCCGGCGCGGCCGCGAGGTTCACCGCCACCAGCCCCGCCATCACCACGAAGTAGCCGACCAGATGAAGCCCGAACCCCCTGAGCCTGCGCCGCGCCGGACCATGCCCTGCTTCGTTGTCGCGCTGATCGCCCGTCACAACGGGATGTTGGCGTGTTTCTTCCAGGGGTTTTCGAGTTCCTTGCCGTCGAGCATGGCGAGCGCGCGGCAGATGCGCCGCCGCGTGTTGCGCGGCATGATCACGTCGTCGATGAAGCCGCGGTGGCCGGCGATGAACGGGTTGGCGAACTTGTCGCGGTACTCCTCGGCGCGCTTCTCGATCTTGGCCGCGTCGCCGAGGTCGGCGCGGAAGATGATCTCGACCGCGCCCTTGGGCCCCATCACCGCGATCTCGGCGGTCGGCCAGGCGTAGTTCACGTCGCCGCGCAGGTGCTTCGAGCTCATCACGTCGTACGCCCCGCCGTAGGCCTTGCGGGTGATCACCGTGACCTTGGGCACGGTCGCCTCGGCGTAGGCGAACAGCAGCTTCGCCCCGTGCTTGATGATGCCGCCGTATTCCTGCGCCGTGCCGGGAAGGAACCCGGGGACGTCGACGAAGGTGACGATGGGGATATTGAAGCAGTCGCAAAAACGGACGAAGCGCGCGGCCTTGCGCGACGAGTCGATGTCGAGGCAGCCGGCCAGCACCATCGGCTGGTTGGCGACGACGCCGACGGTCGAGCCCTCCATGCGGCCGAAGCCGATGATGATGTTCTTGGCGTAGTCGGGGGCGAGCTCGAAGAAGTCGCCCTCGTCGACCACCTTGGTGATGAGCTCCGCCATGTCGTAGGGCTGGTTGGGGTTGGCGGGCACCAGCGTGTCGAGCGATTCCTCGGCCCGGTCGGCGGGGTCCTCGGTCGGGCGCGTGGGCGGCGCCTCGCGGTTCGAGGCCGGCAGGAAGTCGACGAAGCGGCGGGTCTGCGCCAGCGCCTCGACGTCGTTCTCGAAGGCGAGGTCGGCGATTCCCGATTTGGTGGTGTGGGTGAGCGCGCCGCCGAGCTCCTCGTGCGTCACCTGCTCGTGCGTCACCGTCTTCACCACGTCGGGGCCGGTGACGAACATGTACGACGAGTCCTCGACCATGATGATGAAGTCGGTCATCGCCGGCGAGTAGACCGCGCCCCCCGCGCACGGCCCCATGACCAGCGAGATCTGCGGCACCACGCCCGAAGCCAGCACGTTGCGCTGGAACACCTCGGCGTAGCCGGCGAGCGAATCGATGCCTTCCTGGATGCGCGCGCCGCCCGAATCGCTGATCCCGATGACCGGCGCGCCGACGCGCATGGCGTGGTCCATGATCTTGCAGATCTTGCCCGCGTGCGCCGCGCTCAAGCTCCCGCCGAAGACCGTGAAGTCCTGGCTGAACACGAACACCAGACGGCCGTTGATGGTGCCGTGGCCGGTGACCACCCCGTCGCCGGGGATGCGCTGCTCGTCCATGCCGAAGTCGGCGCAGTCGTGCTCGACGAACATGTCGAACTCCTCGAACGAGTCGGGGTCGAGCAGCAGCTCGATGCGCTCGCGGGCGGTGAGCTTGCCCTTCTCGTGCTGGGCGTCGATGCGGCGCTGGCCGCCGCCGAGCCGCGCCGCCGCGCGCTTTTTCTCCAGCTCCTCGATGATCTCTCTCATGCCTACCCCCCTCGGGCGTCGCCCCGTCGCGTACCGGCGAGCCGGTGCGTGCAGATTGCCTTGTCCGCGCGCGTGAAACCAGCGCGAATTGGCCACCGCCCCGCTCAGCCGCGGCTCAAAGCCAAAAACCGCGCCGCCGCCTGCACCTCGTCGCGCAGCCGCGCGCGCCGCCGGGCGGCCTCGTCGTCCTCGCCCCAGCGCTCGATCTGGAAACTCTCGTCGATCTCGCTCAGCGCCCACGCCTCGCCGGCGTCGATGCGCTCCCCGGCGAGCGCCAGCGCGATGACCAGCGAGCCGCAGGCCGAGGTGACCGCGTGCAGCGCGGCGAGCGCGAAATCGTCGAAACTCTCCACCGCGGCGCGCAACGCGGCCAGCGCCTCCGTGGGCTGGTCGAGGGCGATCAGCTCGTCGGTCGTCGCGAGCCGGGCGCCATGGCGCTCGTCGAGCCAGTAGAGCAGCGGCTGCCAGCCCGCGGCCTGGCGCGCGGCGAGCTCGGGCGGCGCGGCGGCGCGATGGCAGACCAGATCGGCGGCGGCGTAGCCCGCGACCTCGCCCACCACCTGCGCGCGCACCTCGGCGACGCGGTCGATCGCGGTCGCCGCGAGTCGCGTTAGCGGCATCGTCTCGG
>JACZUY010000201.1 GCA_022572945.1 Pseudomonadota bacterium | reverse complement strand
ATGTCGAGCGGCTGATAGACGAACTGGTTGAGCACGATCAGCCCGGCGACGCCGCCCGCGGTCGCCAGCGGCACCGAGAGCATGATGATCAGCGGGTAGACGAAGCTCTCGAACAGCACCGCCATCAACAGATAGGTGATCGCCGCGGCGATCGCGAGGAACAGCTTCATCGCCGCCCAGGTCTGGGTCAGCTTGTCGGCGGTGCCGGTGAGCCGAAGCCGCACGCCGGAGGGCAGGCCCGCGGCCCGCATCGGCGCGATGACCCGCTCGCGCACCGTCTCGATCGCGGTCTCCAGCGGAATGCCGGGCGCCGGCCGGATGGCGATGGTGACCGTGCGCACGCGGTCGCGGTGGCGGATCTCGGTCGGGCCCGCGGTCGGCTCGATAGTCGCGAGCGAGCTCAGCGGCAGAATCAGCCCCGAGCGCGTCACCACCGGAAGCTGGCCGATTCCTTGCGTCCGGCCGACGAGGTCGTGCGGTCCCCGCAGGGTGAGATCGATCCGCCGCCCGTCGACCGTGACCTCGGCGACGCGCAGGCCCGAGTTGAACACGTCCACGGTCTGCGCCAGCGCCATCGGGGTTATGCCGCTGTCGGCGAGCCGATACGGGTCGGGCGTGATTCTCAGCTCCGGCGCGCCGAGCTCGAGCCCGGGAATCGGCCGGAACTGGTGTCCGTCGTCGCGCGGCATCGCCTCCGCCACGCGGTCCATCGCGTCGCGGGCGACGGCGAGGATCAGCCCGAGATCGGGCCCCGAGACGTCGAGCTCGACCGAGCGGCTGCCGGTGATCGAGCGGCTGAACAGCGGGTTCTGGCTGATCGCCCCGTAGGTCCCGGGCTCGCGGAACGCCGGCTTTTGCAGGAGCGGCACCAGCTCGCCGGCGCGCTGCGGATCGACCGAGGCGGCGCCGAGGAAGGTGCTGCCCCGGAAGGCGATGAAGAAGAAGCGGCTCATCTTGGGCGGCTCGCCGGGGAGCGATTCGGGCCCGGTCTCGGAGCTCCAGTGGGGCCGGATCGCGTCCTCGATGCGCTCGGCGATCGCGGTCGTGGTCGCGAGGTTGTACCCCGGCGGCGGCTGGATGAAGCCGAATACCAGGTTGCGGTTGCCGTCGGGAAGGTACTCGAGCTTGGGCAGGAAGGCGTAGGTCGCGCCGCCGGCGGCGCCGCAGATCAGGGCGACGACGACGATCGATCGCAGGCGGCTCTTGACCACCGCATCGGTGAAGCCGAGCACCACGCGCGCGAACCCGCTGGCGAACCCGTCGACGCCGGGGATGCGCAGCCGATCGTGCTTGCGCTCGCGCAAGAGCTTGGTCGCGAGCGAGGGAATGACCGTAATCGCGACCAACAGCGACAGCAGCACCGCCACCGAAATCGCCGCCGCGATGTCGCGGAACAGTTGCCCGATCTCGAGCTCGAGCATGAGGATGGGAACGAACACCATCACCGTCGTCAGCGCCGATACGAAGACCGCGCCCCACACCTGGCTGGCGCCGCGGTACGCCGCCTCGAACCGCGGCACGCCGTTCTCGCGCAGGCGATAGATGTTCTCGAGCACGACGATCGCGGCGTCGACCACCATGCCGACGGAGAAGGCGATGCCGGCGAGCGAGATCACGTTGATCGACCGGCCGAGCGCGGCCATCGCCACGAACGCGCCGACGATCGACACCGGAATCGCCAACGAGACGAT
The DNA here is from genome assembly GCA_022572945.1 of Pseudomonadota bacterium. GTDB lineage: Bacteria > Pseudomonadota > Alphaproteobacteria > JAAXGF01 > JAAXGF01 > JACZUY01. The sequence goes on along the minus strand of JACZUY010000201.1, from coordinate 2,238 downwards.
CACTGTGGCCCGCATCGAGCGCAGGAACAGCAGCAGGATGAGTGCGGCCAAGCCGCCGCCGACCCAGATGTTCTGGCGCACCAGGTCGATCGCCGAGTTGATGTAGACGGTCTCGTCGTAAACGTGCTGCAAGCGCAGTTTGGCGGCGCGAAGGGGGCCGGCCTGCAGCTCGGCGACCGCTTCGCGGATGCCGGCCATGGTCTCGATGACGTTGGCCCCGGCCTCGCGCTTGGCGCTGAGCGCGAGCGCCGGCTCCCCGTTGGAGCGGATACGGGCGGTGGGTTTCTTGTACGCGAACGCGACGTCGGCGATGTCGCCCACGGTGACGCGGGCGAAGCGGCCCGAGACCGGATCGTCGTCGCTGCGCAACACCACCGCGCGGACGCGGCCCGGCGAGTTGAGCTCGGCGTCGGCGCGCACCACGTAGCGTCGCTTGCCTTCCTCGACGTCGCCCGCCGAGACCGACAGGTTGGCGGCGCGGAGGGCGGCGAGGACATCGGGGACGGTGAGAGCGAAGCGCGCCATGCGCCGCGGATCGACGGTCACGCGCAGCTCGCGCTCGCTGCCGCCGTAGACATCGACGCGGGCGACGCCGGGCACGCGCTCGATGCGATCCTGGAGGACGTCGACCGCGAAGTCGCGGTACGAGGCGATGCCGCGATCGTTGCCTTCGGCGCGGGTCAGCATGAACCAGGCGATCGACTGGTCCTCGGAACCCGCGGTCCTCAGCGTCGGCTCGTCGACCTCCTCGGGATAGCCGTTGACCCGGTCGAGCCGGTTGGCGACCAGCAACAGCGCCCGGTCCATGTTCTGGCCGACCCGGAACTCGAGGGTGATGCGGGCGCGCCCGTCCTGGGCGCGGCTCTCGATCTGGATCAGGCCCTCGAGGCCCTTGAGCACCTCTTCCTGGCGATTGACGATCTCGCGCTCGACCTCGACGGGCGCCCCGCCGGCCCATTGGGTGGTGATGGTGATCACCGGCCGCCGCACGTCGGGCGCGAGCTGGATCGGGATGGAGCGCAGCGCAAGCAGCCCGAACATCACCACCATCAGCACCGCCGCGACGATGGCGATGGGCCGGCGGATGGCTGTCTGGATGAGGTTCACCTACGACGACTCCTCGAAGCGCACGGCCTGGCCCGATTTGAGCCGCTCGTTGCCGCGCACCACCACCACCTCGCCGGGAACCAACCCGTCGAGCACCTCGAAGCGCGCGCCGACCGCTTCGCCCAAGGCGACCAGGCGCCGCTCGACGGCGCCGCCTGTGACGACGAACACGACGGCCCCTTCCGGCGCCCGGATCACCGCGTCCTTGTGCACCGAAACCACTTCGCGCGGCCGCCCGATGGGCAATTCCAGCACCGCCGACTGGCCGTCGGCGAGATTGTCTGGCGTCGCCTCGAAGAGCGGCGTGAAGCGCACCGGCCGGGTGCGGGTGCGCGGGTTCTCCTCGACACCGACGGCGCGCACCGCCGCCCGGTACGGGCCGCCGTCGTCGAGCCAGAACGGGACTTCGACCCCCGGTGCGAGGCCCGCGAGCCGGTTGAAGGGCACGTCGGCCTCGACCTCGATGTCGCGGTCGTTGACCAGCGTCACCACCGCATCACCGACGTCGAGGTAGGCGCCGACCTCGGTGTGGCGCAGGGTGACGACGCCGTCGTAGGGGGCGCGGATCTCGCTCTGCGCGAGGTCGTCGGCGGCGAGCGCGAGGTTGGCGCGCGCGCGTTGCAACCCGGCGCGGCGCTGGTCGATCAGCGACAGCGACTCCTGGACCTCGGCGCGCGCGAGGTCGACGTCGCTCTGCGCGGCGGCGGCCTGCTGACGCTTGTCGTCGTAGCGCGCCTGCGAGAACGCCGCCGAGTCGCGCAGACTCGCGAGCCGCCCGAGCTCCTGGCGGACGAGCGCTGGGTGCTCGTCGCGGGCAGCCTCTCTGCGGATGGCGCCTCGGCGTAGTTCGACGACGGCTCCGCGTAGTTCGACGGAGGGTTGGGCGGGTTCAAGTGGGTGTGCCTAGCCCGGAAGAAACCCGGGACCTCAGCCGGGGACCACCACCCGGAGTGCCCGAGGAACGGCTTCTGGTATTGCCCATCTGGGAAATAGAAAGCCGTGTAGACAAGATGTGCCAATTGTTGGGTTCCGACATTAGTTCGACGGAGTTTGACATGACCCGCGCGCACGCCGGCAGGTCGCGAAAATTAATCGATTTTTATTCACACGTTGATCGAGACTACGTCGCGG
>JACZUY010000036.1 GCA_022572945.1 Pseudomonadota bacterium | reverse complement strand
GATGAGGTCGACCGCCGGCAACGCGCTGTCGCCGTGCCAGACCATCAGCGGCGGACGCCCCATGCTCGCGCCCAGCGCGACCGCCACGTCGCGGTCGCAGTTGGAACCCGGAAAGACGATGACGGCGGCCTGCACGCTGGAACCGTACCCCGAGGCCTGAACATGGCGTGGTGGTGTGGGCGCGCCGATCCTATTCGGGCCATGCCGTCGTTTCAAGCGCGCTCCCGTCGATCCTTCGCGGCGGGCCAAGCGATTTCACGCCGCGCCGGCGCAAGCCGCTATCGGCGTTCGCGTGCGGAGAAGCTTGGGGGATGCGCGCCCCGCTGGTACCGTAGGCGCTTGGCGAGCCGCCATGCGCATCGGAAACGGAGTGCGACGATGATCACGATCCGCCATGCCGACGACCGCGGCCGCACCCGGCTCGACTGGCTCGACAGCCGCCATAGCTTCTCGTTCGCCGACTACTTTGACCCCGAGCACACCGGTTTCCGCGCGCTTCGGGTCATCAACGACGACCGCGTGCGCCCCGGCGCCGGTTTCGGCGCCCACGGCCACCGCGACATGGAGATCATCACCCACGTGCTCGACGGCGCGCTCGAGCACCGCGACAGCCTCGGCAACGGCTCGGTGATCCGCGCCGGCGAGCTGCAGCGCATGACCGCGGGCGCCGGAATCACGCACAGCGAGTACAACCACTCGGCAACCGCGCCCGTGCGCTTTCTGCAGATCTGGATCGAGCCCGACCGGCACGGTCTCGCGCCCGGCTACGATCAGCGCGATTTTTCCGGCGACGGCGACCGGTTGCGGCTGGTGGCCTCGCGCGACGGACGCGACGGCTCGCTCACGGTCCACCAGGACGCCGACCTCTACCTCGCGCGTCTCGAAGCCGGCGAAGCGGTCTCGCACGCTTTGCGCCCGAACCGCCATGCCTGGCTCCAGGTCGCGCGCGGCGCGGTCACGCTCAACGGCCGGGCGCTGGACGAGGGCGACGGCGCGGCGATCGGCGACGAGGACCGCCTCGACGTCACCGCCCGGTCGGACGCCGAATTCCTGCTCTTCGATCTCGCGTGAGGCGGCGCGGGCGCGCGCCCCTGCCCTACTCCGCCAGCTCGATGGCGTAGTTCTCGATGACGGTGTTGGCGAGCAGACGGCCGCACATCGCTTCGACCGTCTCGCGGGCCTTGACCGCGTCGGTCTCGGCGAGGTCGATCTCGATGTATTTGCCCTGGCGCACCCCGTTCACGTCGTCGAAGCCGAGTCGTTCGAGCGCCTGCGCGATCGCCTTGCCCTGCGGATCGAGGACACCCGGCTTCAACGTGATGTGGACGCGCGCCTTCACTGCATGACCTTGGGGCCCTTGAGGTCGCGGGGGCCGCTCTCGGGCAGGATGCCGAGGCGGCGGGCCACTTCCTGGTACCCCTCCTCGACGCGGCCGAGATCGTGGCGGAAGCGGTCCTTGTCCATCTTCTCGCCGGTGTCCATGTCCCACAGCCGGCAGTTGTCGGGACTGATCTCATCGGCGACGACGATCTGCATCTCCTCGTCCAGGTAGAGCCGCCCGAACTCGAGCCGGAAATCGACCAGGCGGATGCCGACGCCGAAGAACAACCCGCTGAGCACGTCATTGATCCTGAGCGCCAGCGCCAGCATGTCGTCGAGGTCCTGGGTGTTGGCCCAGCCGAACGCGGTGATGTGCTCCTCGGAGACCATCGGGTTGCCGAGTTCGGCCGACTTGTACCGGTACTCGACGATCGAACGCGGCAGCGGCGTGCCCTCGGGAATTCCCAACCGTGTCGAAATCGAGCCCGCCGACACATTGCGCACGACGACCTCGACGGGGATGATCTCGAGCTCCTTGATGAGCTGCTCGCGCATGTTCAGGCGGCGGACGAAGTGGGTCGGAACGCCGACGTCGTTGAGCCGCGTCATGATGTACTCGGAGATACGGTTGTTGAGCACGCCCTTGCCGGTGATGATGCCGCGCTTGGTGTTGTTGAACGCGCTGGCGTCGTCCTTGAAATACTGCACCAGGGTGCCGGGCTCGGGGCCCTCGAACAGCACCTTCGCCTTGCCTTCATAAACCTTTTTTCGGCGGGCCATGGTCCACATCCACAGGTTAAAAGCCCGGCGGGGCGCCGGGCGGGGACCGTGCGAAAGCCGGTCGCGCACCGGCCGCACATGTCTGGAACATAGTGTATATGTGCGGCGAAAACAATTCTGCAAACGAGAGAGGCAATTTTGTCGCCGTCAGCCGCGGACCGGCGCATAGGGCGTTCGGTCCGGCCGCCCCGGCGCGAACAGCCACACCGGGCGTGCGCCCCGGCCCGCAACCTCGGGCAGTGCGACCAGGGAGCCCGAAACCGTGCCGAAGCCGGTGTCGGTGACCACGGTCATTGCCGCGTTCGGATCGCCGCCGCCATCGCCCTCGCGGCTCGCCAGCAGCGCCCGCCAATCGTCCCAGTCGCCGCGGCCCGGTTCGGGCGCCGCGGCGGCGCGGAAGCGCGGCAGATAGGTGCGAATCCGCGGGCTCGCCGGATCGTCGATCTCGCCCGCGGTGAGCATCGAAAGCCCCTCCGGAACGTCGAACCGCTCGATTTTGTCCGCGCCTTCGCGATTGCGCAGCCAGAACGCTCGCCGGCGGTCGGCGATCACCAGGTTGAACGGCCGGTACGCGGCGGCGGCGATGCCACCAAGCGCATTCGCCGCCGCCTCGGCGCTGGCGTGCTCGAGGGCGGCGAGCGGCAGCTCGCCCCGACTGCGCTTGCCCGAGGCGGGGCCGAGCGCGCCGCGTCGATTCGACACCGCGGCGACCACCCCGGCATCGTTGAGCCCGAGCCACGTCCCGCCCGCGCTCTCGTCGAGGCCGGCGACGACGTTCGGCCGATCGGGCCAATGGCGGCCGGGCGCCCGCCACGGCCGGTCGACCAGCTCGTCGCGGTTGGCGGCGAGCACCAGCGGCCAGCCGTGGTCCGGGCGGCGGAGGAGGACGATGGTGCACATCGAACTTTCCATACCCATAATTCGCGTGCGAGGCTATAACCATGGCGCGCACGCGGACGTCGGGAATGCGACACGCGCCGTTGCCGAAGGGTCGACCACCAGCGAAACAGGGAGCGCCGCTCGCATGAAAGCCTTTAACAAGCGCAAGAATGACGCCGAAGCGCGCTACAAACGCGATCAGGAGCTCGCGTTCAAGGCCGGCGCCCGCCGCAACAAGCTCTTGGGCCTGTGGGCCGCGGAACAGATGGGCATCAGCGGCGACGACGCCAACGCCTACGCCAAGGAGGTGGTGGTTGCCGACTTCGACCGCCCCGGCGACAATGACGTGCTCGAAAAAGTCCTCAAGGACTTGACAAGCAAGGGGATCGACGTCACCGGGCACAGGGTGCGCAAGGAGATGGACCGCCTGATGGAGATCGCGCGCGAGCAGGTCCGCAGCGAGTGACGTGGCGTTCGAATCCGTAAGCTCTAAGCGGTAAGCCGTAAGCGGTAAGCCGTAAGTTTATTGCTTATCGCTTATCGCTTATCGCTTATCGCTCTTCAGCTCCTCCCGAACACGCGCTCGAAGATCGTATCGACGTGGCTCAGGTGGTAGGCCGGGTCGAACAGCCCGGCGAGCGCGTCGGCGTCGAGCCGTTCCGTCACCTCGGCGTCGGCCTTGAGCAATTCGAGGAAGCTTCCGCCCTCCTCCGATACGCGCGTGGCGTTGTGTTGCACCGCGGCGTAGGCCGCCTCGCGCGACATGCCGGCCTGGGTCAGCGCGAGCAGCACGCGCTGCGAGTAGACCAGACCGCCGAGCCGGTCGAGGTTGCGCGCCATCGCGTCGGGGTAGACGACGAGCCGGTCGACGACGCCGGCGAGGCGGTCGAGCGCGAAGTCGAGCGCGATCGTCGCGTCGGGTCCGATCACGCGCTCGACCGACGAGTGCGAGATGTCGCGCTCGTGCCACAGCGCCACGTTCTCGAGCGCCGGCGCCACCGCCGCGCGCACCACCCGGGCAAGCCCCGTCAGGTTCTCCGAGAGCACCGGGTTGCGCTTGTGCGGCATCGCCGACGAGCCCTTCTGGCCGGGGGCGAAGAATTCCTCGACCTCGCGCACCTCGGTGCGCTGCAGGTGACGGATCTCGACCGCCAGGTTCTCGACCGAGCCGGCGATGACGCCGAGCGTGGCGAAGAACGCGGCGTGGCGGTCGCGCGGGATGATCTGCGACGACGCCGGCTCGACGATGAGCCCGAGCTTTTCCGCGACGTGGGCCTCGACCCGGGGATCGACGTTGGCGAAGGTGCCGACGGCGCCCGAGATCGCGCAGGTGGCGATCCCGGCGCGCGCCGCCTCGAGCCGTTCGCGGTTGCGCCCGAACGCGGCGTAGTGGCCGGCGAGCTTGAGCCCGAAGGTCGTCGGCTCGGCGTGGATGCCGTGGCTGCGGCCGATGCACGGCGTCAGCTTGTGCTCGAAGGCGCGCCGCTCGAGCGCGGCGGCGAGCGCGTCGAGGTCGGCGAGCAGGATGTCGGCGGCGCGGACGAGCTGGACCGCGAGGCAGGTGTCGAGCACGTCCGACGAGGTCATTCCCTGGTGCAGATAGCGGGCCTCCTCGCCGACGTTCTCGGAAACATAAGTGAGGAAGGCGATGACGTCGTGCCTGACCTCGCGCTCGATCTCGTCGATGCGCGCGACGTCGATCTTGTCCATCAACCGCCGGCCGCGCTCCCAGATGGTTTTCGCGGCCTGCTTCGGAATGACGCCGAGCCCGGCCATGGCGTCCGCTGCGTGGGCCTCGATCTCGAACCAGATGCGATAGCGCGTCTCGGGCGCCCAGATGGCGGCCATCCCGGGCCGCGAATAGCGTGGGATCATATGCTCCTCTCCCGCTCGCGGCGCACCTTAGCACCAATCAATAGCTCGGCACACAACACGGCCAACCATGACCGTACACTGTCTCGGACGCAGCGTAGGCTCACTGATGATCGACGTATACTCTCTCAAAAGTTGATGTATGGCGTCTCTGAGGAACGTATTTCTATGTCGTGCCGTCGCCCGACGGTGCGCATGATTTCTTTACGCCTTCCCTGCTGGTCCCTGTGAGGGCCGATGATGATCTTCACGATAGGGAGATGTGAAACCGATTCTCCATCAAAAAGGGATAAGTACCGGATCTTTTCACCGTCCCTCGTGCGCCATCGCAATTTCTTCTTCTTACGCTCAGCTATATTCACGGTAGGTGTCTTAGCCTCACTCTCAAAGCTACGTTGTGTCCAAGGAATGGCGACGATACGCACCTCACGTTCCTCGCTGAACGCCCGGTGTTTAAATCTTGTGATGCTACGCAAAAAATGATTTAGGAAATTCTCGTTTATATCAAATTGCTCTGGGTGAAGAACTGCGTTCAACACTCCAGGAACTAAATCGAGGAAGTCAGAAAACTCACAATCGAAGGACTTCTGATCTCCCTCGTAGACGACATCTCCGAATGTTCCAAACGAATACCAAAATTCCTCCTGTTCCCTCTCCAAATATTCCGACAACGCTTTAGTGTCGAAAACGAGAGCAACTCCCCCTTCTGCACCGTAGCCACGCCACATGCTCAGGAGACCGTTTTCACGAACGTATTCATCGTCTTCAATGTGACTACAGAATGAGGCTATGTATGGTTCGAACAACGGTGTAACTCCGCCACTCTTCTCACCGAATGCCGCACCGAACATTGATTCGACAACCAGCTTTGCCTCGTGTTTCGCAAATTCATTTCTACTTCCAAATTCCCGAATTCCACGTTTTGACGAAACGCCTTTGCTTCTATATTGTTTGATGATCTTCTTCACCGTAGGCACGAGAAACCTAACCAGTGCCAGCTTCATGTGTATCAGTTCAGAAGTATCATTGAGGTTCATAAAGTGGGTTGCCCAGAGAGTTTGGGATTCCAAGACCCCTTTGAACCCCTCCAGGGTAGTGTAATGGTAAACTACGTCGTGCTTTTCCCATATTTCTTGAGAAGCCAATTTACGACCTCAATATTTCGACTAAACCGGTTGTCCGTCCAGTATAAATCTTATAGTGTAAATCGTTGTCTCCCATTCACAGTATATTTATTGCGGATTGAAAAAAACCGATCCATTTTATTTTTCAAGACAACTAAGAATCGCTAGGAATATCGGTCCGTAGCCTTCACACGGAGACGCGCCGTCTTCTTGAAGGGTTTGATCCGGATTCGGATTTCGCGAGGCACCATATCGACTTCCGACACTACCATAATCAATTGTGGCGCGCGCAACCAAGATTCGCGTATTTTCGAAAAAGGCAGCAACGAGAACGCCGCGTCCGGCAAAACGAGCCACGTTTTACCGCTGGGTGATCGGGACGTGCCCGGGCCGGGCGGCGACGCGGCCGAGCCAGGCGCGGATCGCGGGGTAGCCTTCGAGGTCGAAGCCGCCCTCGTCGGCGACGAGGCGGTGTAGGGTCGGTTGCGCAAAGGAGAGATTGGCTCATGGAAAACTTCACGCCGGTTTCGGCGGCCATCGGCGGCGCGCTCATCGGCGGCGCGGCGTCGCTGCTGATGCTGTTCACCGGGCGCATCGCCGGGATCAGCGGCATCGTCGGCAACCTGCTGCAGTCGTCGGCGGGCGAGAACAGCTGGCGCATCGCCTTCGTCGTCGGGCTGATCGCGGGGCCGCTCGCCTACGACGCGGCGACGCGCGCGCCGCTGACGATCGCGATCGAGGCGCCGCTCCCGGTCTTGATCGCCGGCGGGTTGCTCGTCGGCTTCGGCACGCGCCTGGGAAGCGGCTGCACCAGCGGCCATGGCGTCTGCGGGCTGGCGCGCTTCTCGACCCGTTCGCTCGTCGCTACGCTCACGTTTCTCGCCATCGCGGCGCTCACGGTCTTCGTCGCCGGCCACCTGGTGGGGGCGTGACCGTGCGCGAGATTCTGGTCGGGCTCGCGTGCGGCGTTCTGTTCGGCGTCGGCCTCGCCGTATCGCAGATGATCAACCCGGCGAAGGTTCTCGGCTTCCTCGACGTCGCCGGCGACTGGGACCCGTCGCTCGCGCTCGTGCTCGCCAGCGCGGTCGCCGTGAGCACGCTTGCGTTCCGCGCGATCGGCCGGCGGCCGAGGCCACTGTTCGCGGCCAGGTTTGACCTGCCGACGCGCAAGGACGTTGACGCCCGCCTCGTTTCCGGCACGGCGGTGTTCGGGGTCGGCTGGGGCCTCGTTGGCTTCTGCCCCGGGCCGGCGCTCGCGGCGCTGGCGTTGGGGCGCTGGCAGCCCACGGTCTTCGTCGCCGCCATGCTCGCCGGCATGGCGCTCTACCGCGTCTCCACCGGGCGAGCGGCAGGTGGGGCGCCGCCTGCGAGCACACGCCCGGCGGACTAGCGCTGGGTGATCGGGACGTGCCCGGGCTGGGCGGCGACGCGGCCGAGCCAGGCGCGGATCGTGGGGTAGCCTTGGAGGTCGAAGCCGCCCTCGCCGGCGACGTGGGTGTACGCGTAGAGCGCGATATCGGCAATCGTGAAACCGCCGCCGGCGATCCAGTCCCGCCCCGTCAAACGGCCTTCCATCACGCCGAGCGCGGCATGGCCCACCTGACGCTTCCGGTCGAGCGCGGCGTGTTTGACGTCGTCGAGCTCGATCAACTCGAACCGCCGCCCCAGCATCGAAAGCAGCCGCCGCACCTTGTAGCCGTTGCCCGAATCGAGAAAGTCGTACAGCCGCAGCATCGTTCGTCCCGTCGTTTATACCATCGGCCATCAAGAATGACCGATGGGCGTTCAATCGGCACGCAGCCTTTCGCCGCATACGCGGCGGCGCGCGGTCGCGCTTGCCAACGGTCATTATGTGTCAAACATAATGACCGTTGGTTATTATCCCCGGCACCGGCGGTCACGCTCGTCGCCGCGGACGCGCGGGCGAACGCCGGGTGGGCGGTTAGAATCTTCGGCAACGGGCTGGTGTCGATCGCCCGGCCGCCGGCGCGCTCACGCCTTCATGCCTTCGCGGTAGGCGTAGGTAGCGTTGAAGCGGCTCAGCAGATACTCGCCCGAAGTCGTCGGCGGGTATTTCGGCGGGTCGTCGGGACCCTGGCAACTTTCGAGACAGGCGATCTCGACGTCGTAGTCGGGGTCGAAGAACACGACCGCCGAATAGCGGTCGCGGCCCGAGACGTTGACCACCCGGTGCACCGTCGCGGCGAAGCGGTCGTTGGTCCAGCGCGCCATCATGTCGCCGACGTTGCAAACCAACGAGCCGGGGATCGGCGGCACGGCGCGCCACTCGCCGGCGCTGTTCCGGACCTCGAGCCCGCCGATGCCTTCCTGCGCCAGAATCGAGACGCAGCCGTAATCGGTGTGCGCGCCGGCGCCCATCTCTCCCTGTCGCTCGCGGTGCGGCGGGTAGCGGAGCAGGCGAAGCTGCGTCAGCGGCCGGGCGACCTTGGCGTCGAAAAAGTCCTCGGGAAGATCGAGGCTGATGGCGAAGGCGCGGCACAGCGTGCGCCCGAGTCCGCAAAGCGTGTCGTAGTACTCGCTCAGCGTATCGCGGAAGCCGGGCAGGTCACGGGGCCACTGATTCGGCCCGTGCAGGGGCTTGCCGGCGACCACGTCGGGATCATCCGGCGGCAGCTCGAGGGCGATGTCGAAACCTTCCTTGATGTCGAAGGTGTGCTCGGGATCGACGTTTTCGCCGCCGATCGGATAGTAGCCGCGGTGATTGGGCGAGCCTTCCATCGAAACCCGCATCTTCTCCGCGTGCGGCAGGGCGAAGAACCGCCGCGACTGGGAAAACAGGGCGTCGATCAGCCCCTGAGGCACCCCGTGGTTGGTGAGGTAGAAGAAGCCGATGCCCTGGCACGCATCGCCGATCGCGCGCGCGACGCCCGCCTTGCCTTCAGCCCCGCCGTTCAGGAACGGTCCCAGGTCGACGACGGGAATCGAGTCGGAGGGATCCAGGCGCGCACGCGCCGCGCCGGCCGCTCCAATGCCGTTTCCGGCCATGATCACCATTCCTCTGGTACGCGACGAACTGGTTGTACACAGACCGATTTACCGCTGCAAGCCGCCAAGTAGCGCCCGGACGGCGCCATAACGCGACGTTCGCGGCCAAAGCGGGATGCCGGTCACGTGATCGCCGCTCACGCAGGGTTGACTTGCCTGTCGTGGTCGGAGCAGCCAAATTCAGCTTATCTGTACCTAACCGACGGAAGGCGCCTTCCATGCCGCCGACGACAATGCCACTGATCGCGCGTGCTCGCGTCGCTCCCCTGCTGTTGGCGCTCGCCGCGCTCGCGGCCTTTGGCGCAACCGCGCAGGCGTCGCCCGAACAGTGGAAGCGCGAGTGGCCCAGGACCGACTTCAGCAAAACTTCGGTCGATTTCAGCGAAATCATGTCGGGCGGGCCGCCCAAGGACGGCATCCCGTCGATCGACGATCCCAATTTCGCCGACATCGGCGACGTCGACCTGCCCGACCGCGAGCCGGTGATCGGCCTGAAGGTCGGCGACGAATTCCGCGCGTACCCGCTGCGCGTCCTGATGTGGCACGAGATCGTCAACGACGTTATCGGCGGCGTACCGGTGACGGTGACCTTCTGCCCGCTGTGCAACACCGCGATCGTGTTCGACCGCCGCCTCGACGGCCGGGTGCTCGATTTCGGCACCACGGGCAAGCTGCGCAACTCGGACCTGGTCATGTACGACCGCCAGACAGAGAGCTGGTGGCAGCAGTTCGTCGGCGAGGCGATCGTCGGCGAGCTCACCGGCGCGACGCTCGAGGTCCTGCCGTCGCGGATCGAATCGTTCGCCAGATTCCGCGACCGCGCGCCCGACGGCAAGGTGCTGGTCCCCGGCTTCTCGCTGGTCCGGAGCTATGGGCGAAACCCTTACGCCGGCTACGACAGCCTCGCGAAACCGTGGCTCTACGCCGGCCGGCTGCCCGCGAACATCGCGCCCCTCGAACGCGTGGTGACGGTGAACAAGGAGGCGTGGAGCCTCAAGCTCCTCCAGTCGCTCGAGACGATCAGGAACGGCGATATCGTCATCACCTGGGAGCCCGGCCAGGCGTCGGCGCTGGATACGTCGGTGATCGCCGAGGGGTTCGACGTCGGCAACGTCGTGGTGCAACGGGAGGCCGCCGACGGCAGCCTCGAGGACGTGGTGTACGGCGTCGATTTCGCCTTCGCGTTTCACGCCTTCTACCCGGACGCGCCGATTCACACCGAGTTGCCCTGACCCCGCTTGACCCGCGGCGTTCGCGGAGGCCGCGATGGCCGCTGGCCTCGACACGGTGCGCGATATCCGCCCCGGGCTCGACGATCTCTACGCGGTTCTGAACGACGACCAGCGCGAGAAGCTGGATCGCCTGATCGCCCACCACCGGCGGCAGTAGGCAAATGCGCGGGACGGCGCAGACGCCGCCCCGCCCCTACCCGCCCAGCTTCTTCCGCAACACCTCGTTCACCACCCCGGGGTTGGCCTCTCTGCGGAGTCCGCGATTCCCTGCTACAGACCGAGCAAGGGTCGGAGCTTCGCGCCTACTTCGCCCAGCACGCTGGTGGATACCTTGCAAACCAACTCAGCTTTTCGCGCCGACCAGTCGACGCTCTTGAGGTGATCCGCCAGCACCACCCCCGAGACGGCGAGTCCGGAGGGCAACGGCACTTCGAAGGGATAACCTTTCACCCGGCTGGTAATGGGACAGACCAACGCGAGCCGCGTCCGGATATTGTAGTTCGTGGGCGACAAAACGAGGGCTGGCCGCCGGCCGGCCTGTTCGTGTCCGGCCTGGGGATGAAAATTTAGCCACACGACATCGCCGCGATCGGGGCGGTACTCCGCCGTCACCATATCTCGCGGCCAGTGGGCGCGCCCCAATCGGTTTCATCGTGGCGGTTCTCAGGCGTAATTCCCTCAACCAGCGCGTCGAGGTCGTATTCACGCTTTTCCGGGCTCAGGATTAGCTTGCCGTTGGACACGGAGATTCCCACCTCCGCGCCTTCCTCGAGTCCCACCTGCGCGGCAAACACCTTTGGGATTCGCACCGCCAAACTGTGACCCCATTTGGCTATCCGCGTCGTCATAATCGCACCTCGGCAACACGCCGTTCGATTGGCGTACGAATATACATTGTATATACGAATTTTGCCACCACTATCTGGCGATCCGAACCGCAAATCGGTTGCGTGTAGTCGCGAAACCAGCGAACGGCTCAGCCTTCGAGCTTCTTCCGCAACACCGCGTTCACCACCGCGGGGTTGGCCTGGCCTTGCGTCGCCTTCATCACCTGGCCGACGAACCAGCCGATGACCTTGGGGTTGGTCGCGTACGCCGCGGCCTGGCCGGGGTTGTCGGCGATGATTTGATCGACGATCGCCGCGATCGCGCCTTCGTCGCTGACCTGGCGCAAGCCCTTCTCCTCGACGATCGCGGAGGCCTCGCGGCCGCTCGCGAACATCTCGGCGAACACGTCCTTGGCGATGCGCCCCGAGATCGCGCCGCCGGCGATGAGGTCGAGCAGCCCGCCGAGCGCCGCCGCCGAGACCGGCGAGTCGGCGATCTCCCCGCCGGCCCTGTTGAGCTGGCCGAAGAGGTCGTGAATGACCCAGTTCGCGGCGGTCTTGGCGTCGCGGCCCTCAGCCAGCGCCTCGAAGTAGTCGGCGCTCTCGCGCTCGGCGACGAGCACGCCGGCGTCGTCGGCGATGAGCCCGTATTCGGCCATGAAGCGCGCCTTTCGGGCGTCGGGAAGCTCGGGCAGCGAGGCCTTGATCTTCGCCACCCATTCCGCGTCGAGCGTCAGCGGCAACAGGTCGGGGTCGGGGAAGTAGCGGTAGTCGTGCGCCTCCTCCTTGGTGCGCATCGGCCGGGTCTCGCCGCGGTCCGGGTCGAACAGCCGCGTCTCCTGCGCCACCGCGCCGCCGTCCTCGAGGACCTCGATCTGGCGCCTGGCCTCGTACTCCACGGCGCGCATGACGAAGCGGATCGAGTTGAGGTTCTTGGTCTCGGTGCGGGTGCCCAGCGCCGCGCCCGGCCGGCGCACCGAGACGTTGACGTCGCAGCGCATCGAGCCCTCGTCCATGTTGCCGTCGCAGGTGCCGATGGTGCGCAGGATCGAGCGCAGCTTGCGCACGTACGCCCCGGCCTCCTCGGCCGAGCGCATGTCGGGCTCGGAGACGATCTCCATCAGCGCGATGCCCGAGCGGTTGAGGTCGACGTGGGTCGCGTTCGGGCCGCGGTCGTGGAGGCTCTTGCCGGCGTCCTGCTCGAGGTGCAGCCGGGTGATGCCGACGGTGCGCGCGCCGCCGTCCGCGAGGTCGAGCACGATCTCGCCCTTGCCGACGATCGGCTGGCCGTACTGCGAGATCTGATAGCCCGCCGGGAGGTCGGGGTAGAAGTAGTTCTTGCGGTCGAACACCGAGGTGAGGTTGATCTCGGCGCCGAGCGCGAGGCCGGTGCGCACCGCCTGCTCGACGCACGCCTCGTTGATCACCGGCAGCATCCCCGGCATGGCGGCGTCGACGAGGCTGACCTGGCTGTTCGGCGGCGCGCCGAACGCGGTGCTCGCGCCCGAGAACAGCTTGGCCCTGGCGATCACCTGGGCGTGCACCTCGAGGCCGATGACCACCTCCCACTCCCCGGTGCGCCCTTGGATCAGCGGCGCGTCGGTCATCGGCCTACGCCCTCCGGCCGCGCGGTGAAGCCGGCGGCTTCTTCGACCGCCTGCGCCGCGCGAAGGACGGTCTCCTCGTCGAACGGGCGGCCGATCAGGTGCAGCCCGAGCGGCAGGCCTTCGGCCGATAGCCCCGCCGGTATCGAGATCGCCGGCAGCCCGGCCATGCTCGCCGGCACGGTGAATACGTCGTTCAGGTACATGGCGATCGGATCGTCCATCTTCTCGCCGACCGCGAACGCGGCCGACGGCGCGGTCGGCGTGAGGATGACGTCGACGCGTTGAAACGCCGCCCGGAAATCGGCGGCGATCAGCGTGCGCAGCTTCTGCGCCTTGAGGTAGTAGGCGTCGTAGTAGCCGGCGGAGAGCACGTAGGTGCCGATCAGCACGCGCCGCTTGACCTCGGGTCCGAAGCCCGCGGCTCGCGTCTTCTGGTACATCTCGGTGAGGTCGTCCGAGGGCACGCGGAGCCCATACTTGACGCCGTCATAGCGCGCCAGGTTCGACGACGCCTCGGCCGGGGCGACGATGTAGTAGGCGGGCAGCGCATAGCGGGTGTGCGGCAGGCTGATATCGACCGCCTCGGCCCCCTGCCCTTTCATCCATTCGACGCCTTGCGCCCACAGCCGCTCGATCTCCTCCGGCATGTCGTCGACGCGGTACTCGGCGGGGATGCCGACGCGCAGGCCCTTGACGCCGCCGCCGAGCGCCGCCTCGTAGTCGGGCACCGGGCGGTCGACCGAGGTCGAGTCCCTGGGGTCGTGGCCGGCCATGGCGCCGAGCATGATGGCGCAGTCGCGCACCGAGCGCGCGAGCGGGCCGGCCTGGTCGAGCGACGAGGCGAAGGCGACGATGCCCCAGCGCGAGCAGCGGCCGTAGGTCGGTTTCATGCCGACGACGCCGCAGAACGACGCCGGCTGGCGGATCGAGCCGCCGGTGTCGGTGCCGATCGCGCCCAATGCGACGCGCGCCGCCACCGCCGCCGCCGAGCCGCCCGACGAGCCGCCGGGAACCAGCGGCGGGCCGTCGCCGTCGCGCCGCCAGGGATTGATCGCCGGGCCCTTGAAGCTGAACATGTTCGCCGAGCCCATGGCGAACTCGTCCATGTTGGTCTTGCCCAGCATCACCGCCCCGGCGCGCCACAGGTTGGCGGTGACGCTCGATTCATAAGGCGGCACGAAGCTCTCGAGGATGCGCGAGGCGGCGGTGGTGCGCACGCCGTCGGTGCAGTAAAGGTCCTTGACCGCGATCGGGATGCCGTCCATCGCGCCCGCCTCGCCGTTCCCGCGGCGCGCATCCGAGGCGTCGGCCATCGCCAGCGCGCGCTCGGGCGTCTCGGTGATGAAGGCGTTGAGGTCGCGCGCCCCCTCGACCGCCGCGATATGCGCCTCGGTCAGCTCGCGCGACGAGAACTCGCCCTTCGCCAGCCCGTCGCGCGCCTGGCCGAGCGTGAGTTCGGTGAGCGCCGCGGTCATTCGATCACCTTGGGCACGACGAAGAAGTCGCCGTCGCGTTGCGGCGCGTTGGCGACGATCTTGTCGGCGTCGCCGCCGTCGGTCACCTCATCGGCGCGCCGCGGCAGCGTGACCTCGACGACGCTGGTCATCGGCGCCACGCCTTCGGTGTCGACCTCGCCCAACTGCTCGACCCAGCCGAGGATGTTCGAAAGCTCTCCGGCGAGCGCCTCGAGGTCGTCTTCGGGCACGTCGAGATGGGCGAGCCGGGCGATCCGCGCCACGGTGGCTTTATCGATCGACATGTGACATTGTCGGCCCACGGAACCGACCCGAAAGCCTAGAGAACAGAGGCTTTCTGGCCATTTTTCGCCGGCAAGGTAACACCCGCCATGGACCATCGCAAGCCCATGGGAGACCTCCGCGAGCTGGCAGGCGCGATGCGCCCGGCGCAGCGGATTTTGGGTCTCGACGTGGGCGCGAAGACGATCGGCGTCGCGCTCTCGGACGTCGGCCGCACCATCGCCACGCCGTGCACGACGATCCGCCGCGGCAAGTTCGCGCGCGACGCCGGGGCGCTCGGCACGCTGATCGGGGAGCACGACGTCGGCGCGCTCGTCATCGGCCTGCCCGTCAACATGGACGGCAGCGAGGGCCCGCGCTGTCAGTCGGTGCGCCAGTTCGCGGCGAACCTTCTGGAAAGGATCGACATCGCCGTCGCCTTCTGGGACGAGCGGCTCTCCACCGTCGCCGCCGAGCGGGTGCTTCTCGAGGCCGACGTATCGCGCAAGCGGCGCGCCGAGCTGGTGGACAAGATGGCCGCCGCCTACATCCTCCAGGGCGCGCTCGATTTCCTCGGCCGCGAATGATCGCGACGCTCGGGGCGCTGGCGCCGGTCGCCCTCGTCATCGCGCTCGGCTGGGGCCTCAGGCGCGCCCGGTTTCCCGGCGACGCGTTCTGGGCGCCGGCCGAGCGCCTCACCTATTACGTGCTGTTTCCGGCGCTGCTGGTGAACAACCTGGCGGGCGCGCCGCTCGCCGCGCTTCCCGTCGCGCCGATGGCGCTGGCCGTCGCCGGGGCGATCCTGGCGGGGGCGGCGGCGATGATGGTCCTCAAGCCCCGCCTCGGCGTCGACGGCCCCGGCTTCACCTCGCTGTTCCAGGGCGCGATCCGCCTGAACTCTTACGCCGGCATCGCCGCGGCGGCGGCGCTCTATGGCCAAGCCGGCGTGACCCTCGCGGCGGTGGTGCTGGCGACGTTCATTCCGCTCGTCAATCTGCTCTGCGTCGGCGTGCTCGGCCGCTACGCCGGCGCCACGCCGGCGGGCTGGCGCGAGGCCGGCCGCTCGATCGCGCGCAACCCG
>JACZUY010000035.1 GCA_022572945.1 Pseudomonadota bacterium | reverse complement strand
GTCGGTGAAGTCGGTGGCGCGCGCGATCCAGTTGATTTCCTCATCGCTTTTCCTGGCGCGGACGGTTTCCAGCAGGTCCGTCGCAACGACCAACTCGGCATCGGGAAGTTCTTCGCGAAAGCGCTCGTATTGGTCGGCGGGCAGACTCTGGCCGAAGATGGTCGTTGCGCCGGCGAGCCCGATGCGGCCGGCCTGCCATCCCCGCTCCTTGATCCGCTCCGCCACGGATAGCGCGATGTCGGCCCGGGTATACTCGATGGGAATCACCGAGATATCGCGCGCGCACATGCTGTGACTGCGGCTGAAGGTGAACAGCACCGGGTCGCCATCGCGGGGAAAGAAAACGTACTCGCGGAGCTGATCGGCAAAATTCGAGAGATAACGGGCGTTGGCCATGCCGACTCGGGCGCCGCTGAGTTCACCCCAGCCGCTCGACTCACCCCATACGATGAGCGCGTCGAGCCCGCGCGCCGCCATCTCCCGGCGCACTGCGGCATGGCGGCGTGCGTACTCGCCTTCCGAAAATCGCGCAAAGTCCGCCTGGCCTTCGGTCCTGAGGGGATATTGTTCGTTGGCGACAACGTGGGAGCCGCGATTTTCGCCATCGATGTTGGTGATGCCGACCTGGCCGACGAACAGCACCATCGGGGTCGAATCCTGCGCCGCCGTATGCACGCCGATGGCGGCGTTGGTCGCGCCCGGACCGCGGGTGACGAACGCGATGCCGGGGCCGCGCGTGAGCTTGCCGTAGGCCTCGGCGGCGAACGCGGCGCCCGCCTCGTGGCGGCAGGTGAGCAACCGGAAGCGGGCGCGCTCGCGCCTGAGCGCCTCGAGCACCGCGAGGTAGCTCTCGCCGGGAACGCAGAAGCCGGTGTCGACCCCGTGCGCCAGCAGGGTGGCGACCAGGGCGTCGCCGCCGTTCATCGCCGCGACACCGTCAGGCGATCTCGAAGACCGCGTCGACCTCGACCGCGACGCCGAGGGGCAGGGTGGCCGCCCCGACCGCGAAGCGCGCGTGCCGGCCCTTGTCGCCGAACACCTCGACCATCAGATCGGACGCGCCGTTGATCACCTTGGGCTGGTCGGTGAAGTCGGGCGTCGAGTTGACGAAGCCGCCGAGCTTGACGCAGCGCACGACGCGGTCGAGGTCGCCGCCGCACGCCGCCTTGACCTGGGCGATGAGGTTGAGCGCACACAGCCGCGCCGCCTGGTAGCCCTCGTCGACGCCGAATTCCTGCCCGAGGCGGCCGATGAACCTGAACTCGCCGTTCCACGCCGTGACCTGGCCGGAGACGTAAACCTGGTTGCCGCTCGCGGCGTAGGCGACGTAATTGGCGACCGGGGCCGCGGCCTCCGGGAGTTCGATGCCGAGTTGGCTGAGTCGCGCGTCGATGGCGCCGGCCATGGCGGATCCTCCTGCGGTTTGCGATACGGGGATTTCGCGGCGCTGGTCTAAAGGCTTCGCGCGTAGCTGTCAAATGCCCCAACCGTCTCGCGCGCCGTCGCGCGGGCGCGTCAGGCGTCGTCCTCGACGATGCTCCAGATTTTCGCGTGGCCGGGCGCCCGCGCCGGCGTAATCTCGCGGAAGCTCTCGGCGATTCCGTCGTCGGTGAACGCGCGCTCGACGGCGAGCAGGGTGTGTAGCTTGTGGTCGCACAGGCTGGCGGCGAATTCCGCCTCTTCACGGGCCGCGGGGAGCGCCACGGCGAGGTCGGGAGCGCCGTAGTCGGTGATGAAATGCAGCGCCACGCGCTCGATCACCGCCTCGTAATCGGCGGCGCTGATCTCCACCACCTCGACCAGCGTGGTGCGTCCGAAGCTCGCGGTGCCGAGAAAGCCGTGGGCGAACGCCTGACGCTGCTTGGGCGCCAGCGAATCCGGATCGGCATCGGCGAAGGCGAACGTGCCGCACACGGCCCACTCGCCGGGCTCGGCGGCGCGCTCGAAGATGCGGGTATCCGATTGATCCAGCCGGACGGCGCGCGGAAACCGCATGCCCCGAGTATAGGGCGGGGCGCCGCCCCGCGCCAGCGGCCGCGAGGCGGTCAGTCGCGGCGAATCCGCCAGGCGCGCAGGACCGGCGGCTTGGCCTGTTTCTTCCGGTACATCGCCGCATCGGCGCGGGTAACGAGGTCCGCGGCCTCGTCTCCGGCGCCGAACGTCGCGACGCCCAAGCTCGCGTGCACGGGGATCTCGGCGGCGCCGAAGAGCACGACGGCGGCGTTGAGGAGAAGCTCGAGCGCGGCCGCCCGGCGGAGGCCGTCTTGCTCGCCGACCTGGACCAGGATCGCGGTGAACTCGTCGCCGCCGATGCGCGCGACCACGTCGGTGGTGCGGACATGTTTCGCGAGCAGCTCCGCGACATGGCGCAGCACCGCATCGCCGGCCCGGTGGCCAAGCTCGTCGTTGATGGTCTTGAAGTTATCGAGGTCGATGAAAGCGAGCACTCCGGTGCCGCCGTGCCGGCTCGCGACCGCCAGCGTCCGCTCGAGCTGATCATCGAATCCGCGACGGTTGTGGAGGCCGGTCAGCTCGTCCTTGAACGACAGTTGCTCGAGCGCGACGAGGCGCTTGCTTTGGGCGGCGAGCTGCTGCTCGACCGCGACGATCAATGCCTGCTCGAGCAACTCGCGCATGTCGGAATCGGCGTTCTCGGTGTTGGAGCGGCAGGTGGCGACCAGGCGGTCGGCAATGATGCCGACGTTGTCGACCAGTTGGGCGTCCGGCATCGGTGCGTGTTCGTAGCGTTGGGCCATGGCTGTCGTGTCCTTCGCGGATGACGGGTACCGGATCGCAGAGACGGCGATCACGTTCCTTTCAGCAATCGCCATGCCAAAAACTAACCTATTGAAAGTTCGCAATAAATCCTGGAATGTTCGACATCGGCACGTGGAAAAATCTGCCGCGCGGCAGGTCTTTCCGGGTCGCGCCGGGCGATCGGGACCGGCGGGCGGCGCCGGAAAAAGCGCGCCATGGACCTTTCGAACCGTCCGCCGGGCGCGGTCGTCGGGCGGCACGGACCGCTCCCCGACGCGCAGGCGCGGCCGGATCGTCCAACGTCCGCGATGTGGCCGGGGAGAGACCGGATTAAGGCGGCCGAAACCGGTTCGAGAGCGCTACCGGCGTGCGCGGGAAAACCGGTCGAGCGCTGCAATGCGCCGGCGCGCAATCCCCGCGATCTCGTATTTCATGGTCCGCGACAGCTTGCGAATGTCCGCGCGCAAACGCCCCAGCGGCGGAACGTCGTGGCGGTCGATACGAGGCTCGATCGAATAGGCGGTGGCGAGCGCGTCGTCCCATCGGACGACGCGGACCTGCCACGGCGACGCCAGCTTTCGGGCGATGCCGAGATCGGCCAGATATTCGGCGATGAGGTCCGGATACATGACCGAGCGCGCGAAGAACCACACCTTCGGCGGTTTGTGCAGCGCGCCGGCGGGGTCGTTGTGGCCTTCACACGACCAGCACGGCTGGCACACCCGCAAGGTCTCGAGCGCGTAGACCAGTCCGACGATCCCGGGCTCGATCGGGTGATCATCCGGATCGGAGGACATCTGTCGCGGTGGCATATTCGCATTCGGCCGAGCAGCGGCAGCCGCAGGTCGGCGAGCCGGAGCACGCGCACGGCACGACGCACCCGGGGCAGGGCCGCGAACCGTTCTTCTCGACCTCGTGAACCAGATATGCGAGATCCTGCCGGCTTTGCCGGACAAAATTCGCATCGGGCTCCATCTGCTCGATCCGCATGACGGCTGTCTACCTGACAGTGTGGCCGTTCGCGGACGGTGGGGCCAAACGGCCCGGGTTTCGGTATGGCGGGCGCGCCAACATCCCCGCATTATTTGCGGAAAAATCTGGACAAACGGTTAACGCGCGGCGACCGTGACGTGACCCCGCGTTCAAACGGCCGCGCAATGGCGGCCGGAGGTTCAGTCGCTCTTGCTGAGCGCGGCGAGGATGTCGCGCAGGTACTCGCGGAGCTTGAGCACGACGTAGAGCGTGCCGAACATCGGCAGGGCCACGAACAGCGTGCCCCATATCAAGGCCAGAAGCTCGCCGGCCGTAGCGCCGAAGATGATCCAGACCACGCTGATGCCGCCGAGGATGAGACAGACGAATACCCCCGCGACCGACGTGATCTTCAGCAACTGCGTGAATTGAGTCGATTCCGACATCGTTAACCCCCTATTACAGATTTGCCCGACTGCTATCGTTTTCCGGGCCGCCCGGGGCCCGTACGGTTGCTACATTCCGTTCGTCCTGAACCTTGAGATCGGACCGCGAGCCACATGTCCGCGCCCGGCGATACCTGCCCATGAACCGAACCTCGGCCCATCCATCGGGCACACCATAGCAATTCGGAATACCTGTTTGCAAACATAGAGTTCAGCGCGCCGCGCCGGGGCCGCGACTCATACCGGGTTTCAAAATGATTGGATTGGTTAGAAATCCGGAGCCCGCGCCCTCTTTGATCGCAACGAATTGCGGGCCGCCGCTTATGCGGCGAGAGCGTGCGTGGCGTATGAACGCGGTGATGTCACAAGAATTGTGACATTACGTATCAGCCGTGCACCGCCTTGGGGTCGAGCGCGTCCTGCAGGCCGTCGCCGAGGAAGTTGAAGGCGATGACGGTGAGAAAGATCAGCGCGCCGGGATAGAACGCCAGCGCCGGCGCCTCGTAGATCAGCTCCTGGGCGTTGTTGAGCATGTTGCCCCAGCTCGCGATCGGCGGCTGGATGCCGAGCCCGAGGAAGCTCAACACCGATTCGAAAAGGATGACGTTGCCCACCGAAAGCGTCGTTGCGACGATGATCGGCGAGACGGTGTTGGGCAGAATGTGCGTCGCCATGATGCGAAAGCCGCTTGCCCCCATGCCGCGCGCGGCCACCACGTATTCGCGCTCGCGCAAGCTCAACGCGGTCCCGCGCACCAACCGCGCGACCGTCGTCCAGCCGACCAGCGTAATGATCAGCACGATGCGGTAGAGGCTCGCGTTCTCGGTTTCCGCCAGCGCGGCGACGAGCGGGATCTTGCTCATGTCGACGGCGGCGAGAATGATCAGCAGCGGCAATATCGGCAGCGCGATGACGCCGTCGGTGACGCGCATCAGCACCGCATCGGCCCATCTCCCGTAATAGCCGGCGACGAGACCGATGACGGTGCCGATGACGGCGGCGGCGAGCGCGGTCGCCAGCGCGACGAACAGCGACACGCGGCCGCCGTACAGCAGCCTGACCAGCACGTCGCGGCCGAGCTCGTCGGCGCCCAGGGGGTGCGCCGCGCTGCGGCCCTCGAAACGGGCGAGCAGGTCGACCTCGTTGGCGTCGATGCCGAGCCAGACCTCGACCAGCGGTGCGGCGAGCGCCGACAGCGCCAGCGCGACCAGCACCAGCGCGCCCGCCACCGCCATCCGGTGGCGGGCGAAGCGCCGCGCGGTCAGCGCCGCCATCGACCGCGGCGCGCCGCTCATGCCGGCCCCTGGTACGAGATGCGCGGGTCGAGCCAGGCGTAGCAGACGTCGGCGGCGAGGTTGGCGAGCAGCGTCAGCACGGTGGCGAACAGCAGCCCGACCAGAGCGAGGTTGTAGTCGTTGCCCATGATCGAGTCGTAGATCAGCTTGCCCATGCCGCGGTACGAGAACATCGTCTCGGTGATCAGCGCGCCCGAGAACAGGCTGCCGAAGCTCAACGCGACGATCGTCACCACCGGAATCAGCGCGTTCCTGAGCGCGTGCTTGAGCACCACCCGGCGCTCGGGCAGGCCCTTGGCGCGGGCGGTGCGGATGTAGTCCTGGCGCATGGTTTCCATGGTCGAGGCGCGGACGAAGCGGGTGAAGCCGCCGGCGCTGGCGGCGCTCAGCGTCAGCACCGGCAGCACCAGGTACAGGGCCTTGTCGGCGAGGCTGTCGACGCCGATGGTTTGCATGCCGCCCGCGGGCAGCACGCCCCACGCCACCGCGAACAGGTAGATCAGCATCAGCGCCAACCAGAACACCGGCACCGAGATGCCGGCGAGCGCGGCGAAGTTGATGGCGTAGTCGCGCGCGCCGTAAGGGCGGAGCGCCGAGTAGATGCCGATGGGCAGCGCGATCGCCAGCGATACGACGAAGCTCAGCCCCATCAGCACCAGCGTGTTGACGAGCCGGGGGCCGAGCACGTCGAGCGCCGGCGCGTTGTGGACCCGCGAATAGCCGAAGTCGCCGCCGAGCGCCGCCGAGAGCCAGTTGAGGTAGCGCTCGTGCAACGGCTTGTCGAGGCCGTAGAGCGCCTTGAGCCGGGCGGCGTCGGCGGGGGTGAGGTCGGGGTCGGCCTGCACCATGATGTCGATCGGATCGCCCGGCATCAGCCCGATCAGGCCATAGATCAGGTAGCTCATGAGCGCGAGCACCACGAGGGACTCGAGCAGCCGGCCGGCGACGTAGCGTTTCATGGCGCTACTCCCATCCCTTGAAGTGGCACGCGGCGCGGTGGCCGTCGCCGCTTCCCGGCACCGCTTCGAGCGCCGGCAGTTGCTCGCGACAAATATCTTCGGCGCGCGGGCAGCGGGGATGGAAGGGGCACCCGGCCGGCGGGCTCAGCGGGTTCGGCACCTCGCCGCCGAGGCCGCCGCCGGGGCGGCGCTTGCCGCCGCCGGGGCGCGGAACCGCGCGCAGCAACGCCTGGGTGTAAGGGTGGCTCGGCCGCGCGAACAGGTCGTCGCGGGGCGCCGTCTCGACGATGCGGCCGAGGTACATCACCGCGACGCGGTGCGCCATGTGGGCGACCACGGCAAGATCGTGGCTGACCAGGAGATACGTCAGGCCGAACGCCTCCTGGAGGTCCTGCAACAGGTTGAGCACCTGGCTCTGGACCGAGACGTCGAGCGCCGAGACCGGCTCGTCGGCGATCACCAGCTTCGGATTGAGCGCCAGCGCGCGCGCGATGCCGATGCGCTGGCGCTGGCCGCCCGAGAACTCGTGCGGGTAGCGGTCGGCGAGCGCGGGCGAAAGCCCGACCGCGTCCATCAGCTCGCGGACCCGTTCGGCGCGGCCCCGCCGGTCGCCCACACGGTGAATGCGCAGCGGTTCCGAGACGATCGCGGCGACCGTCATGCGGGGGTCGAGAGAGCCATACGGGTCTTGAAAAATAACTTGAATATCTCGCCGTAATAGTTTGAGCTGGCGACCTTTTAGGTGCGTGATCTCCTTTCCACGAAAGTGGATGGCGCCGGCGCTCGGCCGGTGCAGCAGCGCCAGCGTGCGCGCCAGCGTCGTCTTGCCGCAGCCCGATTCGCCGACCAGCGCAAAAGTCTTGCCCGCGGCGAGCGCGAGGCTCACGTCCTCGACCGCGCGCACCGTGCCGATGCGCCCGGCGAACAAGCCGGCGCCCTTGACGGCGAAGTGCTTTTGCAGGTTCCGCGCTTCGAGCAGCGGCGGCGCGTTCATCGTCCGGACTCCGCGGCGGCGACGAAGCACGCCGCCTGGTGGCCGGGCGCCAGCACCTCGAGCGCCGGCTCGGCCTCGGCGCAACGCTCGACCGCCCAGGAGCAGCGGTTGCGGAAGCGGCATCCGCGCGGCCGGTCGCCGGGCGCCGGCACCGCGCCGGCGATCGCGGGAAGCCGCGTTTGCCGCTGACCCAGCCGCGGCACGGTTTGCAGAAGACCCCGGGTGTAGGGATGGAGCGGGTGGTGGAACAGCGCGTCCGCCGGCGCGCGCTCGACGATGCGGCCGGCGTACATGACGATGACCTCGTCGGCGACCTCCGAGATCACACCGAGGTTGTGGCTGATGAACTGGATCGCCATGCCGACCTCGTCCTGCAGGCGCAGCAGCAGCTCGAGGATCTGCGCCTGCACGGTGACGTCGAGCGCGGTGGTCGGCTCGTCGGCGATCAGCAGCGCCGGGCGGCAGGCGAGCGCCATGGCGATCATCACCCGCTGGCGCATGCCGCCCGACAGGTTGTGCGGGTAGTCGACCGCGCGTTCGCGGGGCGCCGCAATGCCGACCTGGGCGAGCAGGTCGATCGCCTGCGCCCGCGCCTCGCGCGGCGCCGCGCCGCGATGGACCGCGAGCACCTCGGCGATCTGGTCGCCGACCGGGAAGACCGGGTTGAGCGCGGTCATCGGCTCCTGGAAGATCATCGCGATCCGGTCGCCGCGCACCGCCTCGATTCCGGCCGCCGAAAGGCCCAGAAGATCTTGGCCCCGGAAATCGATCGCGCCGCCGGCGATGCGTCCCGGCGGCGGCACCAGCCGCATCAGCGCCAGCGCCGCGACGGTCTTGCCGCAGCCCGATTCGCCGACCACCCCGAGCGTCCGATGCGGCGGCAGCTCGTACGAGATACCATCGACCGCGCGCACCTCGCCGGCGTCGGTGGGAAAGGCGACGACGAGGTCGCGGACCGCGAGCAGCGCCGCCTCCGGCGCGGCAACGGTCACTCCCGCGCGCCCCAGCGTTCCACCCATAGCGTCGTCGTCACCTGGTGGCCGGTCGGCTCGATGCCGGTCAGCCACGGGGGCAATATGTAGGGATCGGCGCGGAAGTAGAGCGGCAGCACCGGCAGCTCCTCGGCGTAGATCTGCTGCATGCGCCGCCAGTAGCCGCGGCGTACCTCGCGGTCGAGCTCGACCTCGGTCTTCTCGATGAGCGCGTCCATCTCGGCGTTGACGAAGCCTGGATTGTTCTGGCCCGACCAGTTGTTCTCCTCGGTGGGGATCATCGCCGAATGGAGCGTCGAGCGCGGCACGCTCTCGGGCGACGACAGCCAGGCGTACATGGCGAGCGCGGGGAACTCCCGGCGGGTCACGGTCTGGCCGAAGAAGACGCGCGCCGGCTCGTTCTTGATGGTGATCTCGACGCCGACCTTCTTCCACTGGCTCTGCAGCACCTGCTCGACCAGCTCGCGGACCTTGTTGCCGGCGGTGGTCATGAGCCGGAGCGTGAGCCGCTCGCCGGCGGCGTTGTGGCGGATGCCGTCGCGCATCTCGGTCCAGCCGGCCTCGTCGAGCAGCGCCGCGGCCTTCGCGGGATCGTAAGCGTAGGTGGGGACCTCGTCGCTGTAGACCCAGTCGAGCGGGTTGACGTTCGAATGCGCCACCGGCTGCTTGCCACCGAACAGTTGCGCGACGAGGCTTTCGCGGTCGAGCGCGTACAACAGCGCCCGGCGCACCCGCCGGTCCTCGAGCATCGGGTTGTCGAGGTTGAGGTCGATGTGCTCGTAGATCAGCCCCGGCTTGTAGAGGATATTGAAGCGGTCGCCGTGGCGGCGCTCGAACGACAGCGCCTGGTCGATCGAGAATCCCAGCTCGCCGGCGACATAATCGATCCCGCCCGAAAGGAGGTTGGCCTCGAGCGCCGCGGTGTTCTCGATCACGCGCACGACGATTCGCTTGAAATGCGGCGCGTCGCCCCACCATGTCGGGTTGGGCTCGAGCACCACGTGCGAGCCCGAGACGACCTCGGTGATGCGGTAGGGGCCGTAGTAGAGCCCCGGATTGGTCGGGTCGGCGTCGTAGAGCGTGCGGTGGCGGTACTCGCGCGGATCGGCGAAGGCGTCGCGCTCGAGATGCGCGGGCAACAGCGGGATCGAGCCGCGGTCGGGATAGTCGTAGAACAGCTTGTCGACGTGGACGGTGAAGCGCTTGTCGTCGTGGACGTCGATCGCGGTGATGCGCTCGTAGAAATCGCGATTGGCGACCCCGGTGAGCGGGTGGCGGCCGACCTCCCAGCCAAACAGCACGTCGCGGGTGGTGACCGGCGTGCCGTCGCCCCATGTCGCGCCGGGCTGGATGGTGTAGGTGAGGGCCATGCCGGCGCCGCCGTCGGCGAGCGTTTCGCGCCTTGCCAGGCCGTTCTCGACGGTCGGGAGCTCGGTGCACAGCATGCACGCGAGCTCCCAGCTCTGGTCGTAGGTGACGAGCGGCCGCCGGGTCATCGCCAGCACGTAGGACTTCGCCAGCATCGATTCGATAATCGGGCTGAAGGTGGCGGGGAACTGGGTCATGCCGATGACCAGCTCGTCGCGCGCGGCGCGGGCGTCGGGCGCGGCGGCCGGCCAAAGCAGAAGCGCCGCCAGCAATGAGAAAATCGAGCGTCCGATCATTTGCATTTCCGCGGCGGCCGGCTCAGGCGCCCTTTGCCGCATCGGGCTTGTCGGCAACGAACAGGTAACGGTTGAGGCTGAAGAAGTATTTCCCCTGCTTGCCGAGCTCGGCGAACTCCGCGGCCCAGGCGTCGGCCTCGTCCCTGGTCACGCTGTTCCGGCCGGCGACGAACGAGGCGATGATCCCGATCAGGCCGTGGCTGTATGTGTTGCTGTCATATTCGGGATTGAACATCGGGATGACGGCGCACTGACGCACCGTGAACCCGGCGTCCCGAAGCTGCGGCGAAAGCGTGCGGGGAAGATCGCCGTGGACGAAATGCTCGTCCCAGGCGGCGAGCACGCGGTCCATGCGCCCGGGGTTCTCGGTGTGCATCACCAGCGAGCCGTAATCGGTGTCGACGACGACCGCCCGGCCGCCCGGGCGCAGCACGCGGTAAAGCTCGGCGAGCGCGGCCGGGATGTCAGGCACGTACTCGTAAACCTGGGTCGAGACCGCGGCGTCGAAGCTCCCGTCGGGGTAGGGGAGGTCGGTCGCGTCGGCCGACTCGAACGCGGCCTGCGGCTGTTCGGCGCAGCGTTTCCGCGACATCGCCAGCATATCCTCGCTGGTGTCGATGCCGCGGACCTGCCCTTCGGGTCCCACGTTGGCCGCCATCTCGTGAGCCAGCAGCCCCGGCCCCGAGCCGATGTCCAACACGCGCTCGCCTTGCCTCAGGTCGAGCGATTTCAGCGTCTCCCGCCGCTGCGCCACCACGTCGGGCGTTTGGTACAACGCTTCGACGCGCCGCGCCGCCTCCGCGTCGAACTGAATACCCATGGTCCTGCCTCCCGTCGCCCTTGATTCAGATCGGATTTCGTCCGCTTTGTTTAACCCGACGCCGATCGTGACCGCCCCACGAATCGGTCGAGCTCGGCGCGCCCGCGTCTCGTTCGTTCAATGACCGATATGCGGGGAAATGGGTGCGGCGTGGTCCATTCCCTGGTCGACAGGCTTGATGCGGGTAATCGCGGACTTGTTGAGCACGGTCAGCACGTTTTCCGCGTCCTCGAAGGGCACGAACGCGCGCTCGTCGTTCAGCGAGTCGAGAATCCGCTGCTGTACCGAGAGAAAGAGATGACCCTTCAATGCGGTGCCGTCACTCAGCACGAGTTCGACTTCGACCTTGGATTTGGCTTTGACCTGATCCGACGCAAACATCCCGAGCCTCCTGTGGTTGTTCCCTGGGTTCTCGACCGAGAGATGCCCCGAGTATAGCCATTCGGGCCGCCCTTGGCAGGTGTGGGATCACTCGCCGCGACGCGGTGTCGATAACCAACTGAATTGACCGCTTCGGTTGCCCCCGATGGCTATCAGGATGCGCAGGCGCACCGCCCGGCCGGCCAAGTCCCCCTTCTCGGGCAGGGCCGGTCATGTGAGCAACGACAGGCCCTTGGCGATCAGGGCCTCGACCTCGCGGCCCATGCCGGCGAAGCGGCTGTCGTCGGTCTGGCCGCGGCGCCAGCGGATGTGGATCTGCTGGAGCACGACCGCGAGCTTGAACGCGCCGAACGCGTGGTACCAGGTCGCGTCGCCGACGTCGAAGCCGGTGAGCCGGCGGTAGCGCTCCACCGCCTCGGCGCGGGTCAAGCAACCGTCGCGCCACGTCGGCATCGCCGCGGTCACGCGCCACGCCGGGTCGTCGCCCGCCTCGATCCAGACGTTGAGCAGGTAGCCCAGGTCCATCAACGGATCGCCGATGGTGCACATGTCCCAGTCGAGGACCGCCACGGCGCGGGCCGGGTCGTCGCCCGCGACCAGGATGTTGTCGAGCTTGAAGTCGTTGTGGACCAGCCTCGCGGCGCGCGACTCGGGGAGGTTCGCGGCGAGCCAGGCGGCGAGCCTGTCCATGCCGGCGACGTTCTTGTCCGACGCGGCCTGCCAGCGCCGGCTCCAGCCCTCGACCTGGCGCCCGACGAAGCCCTCGGGCCGCCCCAACCCCTCGAGGCCGACCGATCGGGGGTCGACCGCGTGGAGCGCGGCGAGGCAATCGACGATCATCTCGCTGACGCGGCGGGCGAGGTCGGGCTCGCCCCGGGCGGTTGGCGGCAGGTCGTCGCGAATGACGTACCCGTGGCGGCGCTCCATCACCAGGAAGTCGGCGCCGATGATACCGTGGTCGGTGCACAGGAGATGGCTTTGGGGCGCCAGCGGGTACGCCCGGTGCAGCACCGAGAGCACCCGGTGCTCGCGCGTCATGTCGTGCGAGGTCGCGGCGACCGGGCCCAGCGGCGGGCGGCGGAGGACGAACTCGCGCTCGCCGAACCGCAGCAGGTAGGTGAGGTTGGCGTGGCCGCCGCCGAACTGCGCGACCTCGACCGGCGCGTCCGCCCCGGGGAGCCGCGCCCTCAGGTAGGGCTCGAGCCGGTCGAGGTCGAGCCGCTCGTCGGGCCGGACCTCGATGATCTCAGGGTCGGGCATCGCGCGGGCGCGCGCCTCAGGCGACCTCGAACAGGCCGGCCGCCCCCATGCCGCCGCCGATGCACATGGTCACCACCACATGCTTTGCCCCGCGCCGCCGGCCTTCGATCAGCGCGTGCCCGACCAGCCGCGCGCCGGTCATGCCGAAGGGGTGGCCGATGGCGATCGAGCCGCCGTCGACGTTCAACCTCTCCATCGGCAGCCCGAGCCGATCGCGGCAGTAGATGACCTGCACGGCGAAGGCCTCGTTCAGCTCCCACAGATCGATATCGTCGATCTCGAGGCCTTGGCGCTCGAGCAGCCTGGGCACGGCGAAGACGGGGCCGATGCCCATCTCGTCGGGCTCGCAGCCGGCGACCGCGAAACCGCGGAAGATGCCGAGCGGCTCGATGCCGCGCTTCTCGGCGAGCTTGGCGTCCATGACCACGCACGCGGACGCGGCGTCGGAAAGATGGCAGGCGTTGCCGGCGGTGATGGTTTTGTCCGCGCCCGCCACCGGCTCCAGCCCGGCGAGGTCTTCCAGCGTGGTGCCGGGACGGTTGCTCTCGTCCTGCTCGAGCGTGACGTCCTGTTGCGAGGTTTCGCCGGTCTCCTTGTCGACGACCTGCTTGACGGTCGGCAGGGGCACGATCTCGTCGTCGAACCGGCCGGCGTCCTGCGCCGCCGCGGTGCGCTGCTCGCTGATGAGCGCGTATTCGTCCTGGGCCTCACGGCTGATCGCGTACCGTTCCGCGACGATGTCGGCGGTTTCGATCATCGGCATCCACAGCTCGGGCTTGGACCGCATCAGCGATTCCTCGGTGAAGCCGTGCTGGTTCAGATTTTTCTGCACCAGGCTGATCGATTCGAGCCCGCCCGCCACCATGACCGGCACCTTGTCGATCATGACTCGTTGGGCGGCGACCGCGATCGCCTGCAGGCCCGAGCTGCAGAACCGATTGATCGTCGTCGCCGCGGTGGTCACCGGAAGGCCCGCGCGGATCGCCGATAGCCGGGCGATGTTCTTGCCCGTCGCGCCTTCGGGGTATCCACATCCGAAGACGACATCCTCGACCTCGGCGGGCTCGACGCCGGCGCGCTCGACCGCGTGCTTGATCACGTGGCCCCCCATGACCGCGCCGTGGGTCATGTTGAACGCGCCGCGGAACGCCTTGCCGATCGGCGTCCGGGCGGTCGAGACGATCACTGCTTCGGCCATCGGTTGCTCCCTCGCACGGGCTGGCGAATTCCGAACGATTCCACTCGTTCTGAATTCGCTCTAGTCGTGGAAGCCCTTGCCCTGCTTCGCCAGCGCCTCCACCAGCGGCGCCGGCTTCAGCATCTCGCCGTGGATGTCATAGAGCCTGCTCATGACGTCGTAAACCGTCTTGAGGCCGACCCGATCGGCGTAGAACATCGGGCCGCCGCGATAGACCGGAAAGCCGTACCCGTATATCCAGATGACGTCGATGTCGCCGGCCCTCAGCGCCAGCCCATCCTCGAGAATCTTCGCCCCTTCGTTGATCAGCGGATAGAGGCAGCGCTCGAGAATCTCCCGGTCGCCGATCTCGCGCCGCTCGATGCCGAGCTCGGCCGAAACCTCGACGATGAGGCTCTCGATCGCTGCGTCCGGGACCGGCGTCCGGCTGCCCTCCTCGTAGCGGTACCATCCGGCCCCGGTCTTCTGGCCGAAGCGGCCGATCTCGCAGATACGGTCGGCGATCGGCGAATAGCGCTCGTCGCTGGGCCGCGTCTTCGCCTGGTGGCGGCGGATTCGCCAGCTCACGTCGAGCCCCGCGAGGTCGCCCATGGCGAACGGCCCCATGGGCAGGCCGAAATCGTAGATCACCTTGTCGACCTGCCGCGGCAGCGCGCCTTCCTCGAGCAGGAAACTGGCCTGCCGCGTGTAGGCGTGCAGCATGCGGTTGCCGACGAAGCCGTCGCAAACGCCAACCAGGACCCCGACCTTGCCGAGCGCCTTCGACAGCCCCATGACCGTGGCGATGGTCTGCTTCGACGTCCTGTCGCCGCGGACGTTCTCCATCAGCTTCATCACGTTCGCCGGGCTGAAGAAGTGGGTGCCGATCACGCTCTCGGGCCGCGAGGTCGCGGCGGCGATCTCGTTGACATCGAGGGTCGAGGTGTTGGTCGCCAGAATGGCGTCTTGCTTGCACACCCGATCGAGGGTGCGGAACGTCTCCTTCTTGAGGTCCATGTCCTCGAACACCGCCTCGATGACGATGTCGGCGTCGGCGACGTCGCCGTACTCCACCGTGCCGCCGATCAGCGCCATGCGGGCGTCCATGTCGGCCTGCGAGGTCCGCCCCCTGGAGACGCTCGCGGCGTAGTTTCCGCGGACGGTGTCGAGGCCCTTTTCGAGCGCCTCGTTCGAGACCTCGAGGACGCGCACCGGAATCCCGGCGTTGGCGAAGTTCATGGCGATGCCGCCGCCCATGGTGCCGCAGCCGACCACCGCGGCGTGCGCGATGGGCCGCGGCGGCGTATCGACGTCGGGAATCTTGGCGGCCTGGCGCTCGGCAAAGAAGACGTGGCGCTGGGCCTTTGACTGATCGGAGTCCCGGCAGCGGACGAACAGCGCGCGCTCGGCCGCCATCGCTTCCTCGAACGGCAGCGCGGTCACGTTCTCGACGCTCTCGATGCAGAGATACGGGGCGATCAGCCCGCGCGCGCGTTTCCCCAGGCCCTTGCGCATCCGCTCGAACAGCTCGGGCGTCGCCGCGCCAAGCTTGTCATCGAGCTCGCGGGTCCTGCGCACGGGCCGGCCCTCGGCGACGAGCGTCTCGGCGAAGGCGACGGCGCCGTCGACGAGATCGCCGTCGGTGACCTGGTCGAGGATTCCGAGCGACAGGGCCTCGTCGGCGGAGACGTACGCGCCGCTGAGGATGATCTCGAGCGCGGGCTCGACGCCGATCAGCCTGGGCAGGCGCTGGGTTCCCCCGGCGCCGGGTATGAGTCCGAGCTTGATCTCGGGCTGGCCGACCTTCGCCG
>JACZUY010000200.1 GCA_022572945.1 Pseudomonadota bacterium | reverse complement strand
GTCGATCCCGTCGTGGTGCGAGGGCCGCGCCTCGAGGTCGTCTTCGGCCGCCGCGCCGAGACCCAGCAGCACCTGGGCGTCGACCGCGGCGTAACGCGTGGACACGACCTTGACCGCGCGCCCGAGCCGCGCTTTCACCTCGTCGCGCACGCGCGCGAGGGTCTCGGCGTCGACCAGGTCGGACTTGTTGAGGATGACCAGATCGGCGCACATGATCTGGTCCTCGAACACCTCTTCGAGGGGGTTGTCGTGGTCGAGCGCCGGGTCCGCCGCGCGCTGGGCGGCGACGGCTTGCGGATCGGCGGCGAAACGGCCGTCGGCGACCGCCGCCGCGTCGATCACCGCGACCACGCCGTCGACCGTGACGCGGGTGCGGATCGCGGGCCAGTTGAACGCCTTGATCAGCGGCTTGGGCAACGCCAGCCCCGAGGTCTCGATGACGATGTGCTCGGGCGGGTCGGGGCGCGCGAGCAGCGCCTCGATCGTCGGCACGAACTCGTCGGCGACGGTGCAGCAGATGCAGCCGTTGGCGAGCTCGACGATGTCGTCCTCCGAGCAGCCCTCGACGCCGCAGCCGGCGAGCAGCTCGCGGTCGACGCCGAGGTCGCCGAACTCGTTGATGATCAGCGCCAGTCGGCGGCCATCGGCGGTCTCGAGCACGTGGCGGATGAGGCTGGTCTTGCCGGCGCCGAGGAAGCCGGTGATGACGGTGGCGGGAATCTTGTGGGCGTTCCTGGTCATTTCGCGCTCATGTCCCCGCTCAGAGGCGCTCCCAGGCGGTCCCTTGGTGGCCGAAGGAAAAGCTCTCGGGATGGAGGATTTCGGCCAGGATCTCGATCGACTCGACGAGCCGCGGGCCGGGCCGGTTGAAGAACTGGTTGCCGTCGGTGACATAGACCTCGCCGGTGCGCGCCGCGCGCAAGTTGCGCCACGCGGGCCGGGCGGCGAGCATCTCCGCGTCTTCGCGGGTGCGGCCGAGGCCGTATCCGCACGGCATGAAGACGATGGCGTCGGCATCGGCGGCGGCGAGCGTCTCCCAGGCGATCGTCGGCGCATGCTCGCCGGCGACGCCGAGCGTGTCCTCGCCGCCGGCGAGCCGCACCATCTCGGGCACCCAGTTGCCCGCCACCATCAACGGCTCGCACCACTCGATGCAGGCGACGCGCTTGCGGGGCAAGCCCCTGCTCCTGGATTCGATGGCCTCGATTCGTCCGCGCAAGGCGTCGGCCACGGGCGCGCCGTCGACGCCGAGCGCCGCGCCGGTGCGTTCGACGTCGTCGAAGACGTCGGCGAGCACCGCCGGCTGGTGAGAGATCACCCGCGCTTCGCAGCCGGCGATCTCGGCCACGGCGCGCTCGACCTCGGCGAGATCGACCGCGCACACGGCGCACTGGTCCTGGGTCACGATATGGGTCGGGCGCAGCCGCTCGAGCGCGTCGGTGTCAAGGTCGTAAATGGTCAGCGCCTCACGCAGCAGCGCGCGCACGCGGTCGTCGATGTCGCGGCTCGCGCCGCCGGTGTCGAACGCCGGGCGGGTGCACGCCGGCAGCCGCTCGACGCCGGGCGGGAAATCGCACTCGTGGGATCGCCCGACGAGCCGGTCGGCGAGCCCCAGCGCGGCGACGATCTCGGTGCCGCTGGGGATCAGCGAGACGATGCGCGGTTCGTCGTCCACCACCTCAACCCCCTCCCTTCAGCAGCAGCGGCAGTCCGGCGGCGACGAACACCACCCGGTCCGCCGTTGCCGCGATTCTCTGGTTGAGGCGCCCGGCGTGGTCGCGGAACGCGCGCGTCTGCGCGTTGTCGGGCACGATGCCCAAGCCGACCTCGTTGGCGACGAGCACGATGGGCGCGTTCAGGCGCGCGATGCCGTCGGCGAGGCCACGGACTTCCTTCTCCACGTCGCGCTCGCGCTCGATCAGGTTGGCGAGCCACAGCGTCAGGCAATCGACGACGACGGCGGCGCCGGGTTGCGCCGCTCGCGCCAGCGCGCCCGGCAGGTCGAGCGGTTCCTCGACGGTGGTCCAACGCTCGCCCCGGCGGGCGCGGTGCGCGGCGATTCGCGCCGCCATCTCGTCGTCGCGGGACTCGGCGGTGGCGAGGTAGATGCGGGCGCCGCCGCTGATCTCGGCGTGGCGTTCGACGCAGCCCTCGGCGTACGCGCTCTTGCCCGAGCGCGCGCCGCCGAGCACCAGGGTCACCGGCGGAATCGGCAGGCCGATCAAATTCGCGGAACCCGGCATGGCCACGGGGCGTCCTCCTCCTCCCACCGAGGATTGTGGGGCCTTGATGGATCGAGGAGGTCTCCTGGCTCGGGCCTTTCGGCCCCGGCGCCTTCCCAGCGCCCGTCGGTTCACCGTCGGGGCGCCAGTGGCCTCATGCCGGGGTCTGGCCGCTCACAGTTGCGGGGGCAGCGCCGGACTGGCGGCGGCTTCGCGCGCCGCGTCACCGGCTTCCCTGTTCTCGATGCCGGCGGCACCGTAGCACGAAAAAATATCGACGCGCTACTTCGTTGGAAGGTTCACCGGACCGACGCGCCAGTCGCCGCCCGGGCCGGGGCCGGCGACGTGGTCGATGCGGGTGAGCGACAGGTGTTCGATGCGAAACGCGAGCGCCGCTTCCGCGTCGAGCCCGAGCGCCAGCGCGAGCGCCGCGCGGATCGAGCCGCCGTGGGCGACGGCGACGATGTCGCGCCCGGCGTGCGCCGCGGTGAGCCGCTCGACGACGGGTCGTACGCGCTCGATCACCGCGGCGAAGCTCTCGCCGCCGGGCGGCGCGTGGTCCGCCGGCGTCAGCCAGAACTTGTGGTACACCGCGTCGCCGGCGCGTTCGAGCTCGGCGTAGGTCCGTCCCTGCCAGTCGCCGAAGTCCTGCTCGGCGAGGTCGCGCTCGATCGAAGGCTCGACCGGCGCGGCGCCGCCGTCGACGAGCGCCGCCGCGGTTTCGCGCGCGCGCCCCAGGTGGCTCGTCACCCACACCGCACGGTCGGGCAGGCGGCCGGCAAGCGCGCCGAACGCCGCCGCGTCCGAGGTGTCGCACGCGACCTCGCTGTTGCCGTAGATGCGGCCCTCGTGGCCGATCACCGGGGCGTGGCGGATCCACCACCAGCGGGTCGTCGTCTGATTCATTGGGGCGGACTCATTGGAGCGCCACGAAGACGAACAGCGCGGCGATCTCGCACGCCTGCTGGACCGCGCCGAGCACGTCGCCGGTGTGGCCGCCGATCTGACGCCGGGCGAGCGCCTCGGCCGCCTTCACCACGAGCGCGCAGGCCGCGAGCGCAACGACCGCCGCGCCGATCCCCGAGGCCGTGAGATGCGCGCGCAACGGGCTCCAGCTGCTGCGGTGTGACGCAACCGCCAGGGCCGCCCCCAAGACCGTTATGACCGTGAGCGGAGGCATGTGGGGGACCCACTGCGCCTGCTGGATCGGCCAAGCCACCGCCGCGGCGAGAAGCCCGACCAACGTGATGGTGAGGCCGCTCCCGCCAACGTACTGCTCCCACACCGAGACCGTCCGGGCCGTCGGCGCACTCATGGGAGCATCCCCAACAGCGACATGTCGACGCCCTGATGCGTCCCGTGCAACCGATAGTCGAGCCGCTGCGGGATCTCGTCGCCACGGCGGATCACGTACGCCTCGAGCTCGGTGGCAGGCGGCCCGTCCTGGTCTCCACCCTCACGCGCCCCTCCAACAAAGCTCGCAGCGTCCAATATCACGGGCACAACTCCCGCTCCGCTCGCCTCCAGCCGCCTCGCCGCTGCCAAGATCACGTCCACCGGTGCGGGCGAGACGACGATCACACTCGCACCCGGCTCGATCTCGCCAGCCATGGCCGCGGCCGCCTCGGGGAGGGTCGCCGCGCGGCCCGGCTGGACGAGCGTGGGTGCAAGCTGCCAATTAGGCTTCTTTGGCACGGGTCTTGATAGATTAGCCGCGTGCTGGTCTACGCAGGGATCGACGAAGCG
>JACZUY010000199.1 GCA_022572945.1 Pseudomonadota bacterium | reverse complement strand
GGCACTGGCCCGCCTACGGCTATTCCGGCGCGGCCGCGCCGGGAATAGACGACCCGTCGCCCGACAGCGACGGGCTATGGCGCATGGACCTCGCGACCGCCAAGGTGGACCTCGTGGTCTCCATCGCCGAGGCCGCGGCGCTCGGCGGCGGCAAGCCGCCCCCTGGCACTTTCCATTTCTTGACCCACCCGAGCTTCAGCCCGTCGGGCAGCCGGATGTGTTTCCTGCACCGCTATTTCACCGCCGACCGAGCGCTCTATTCGCGGCTCATTGTCGGCAGGCCCGACGGCACCGGCCTCGCGGTCGTCGCCGAGGAGAAGGTGAGCCATTTCGACTGGCGCGACGACGACACGCTCCTGGTATGGACGCGCAGCGTGCCCTCGGGCCTCGCCGCGGCGCGGCGCAGCGGCCTGCTCGCGGCGGCGCCGATCATGCCGATTGTCCGGCTGGCGCGTAAACTGCGGCCAGGGCTGAAACAGATGTTGCTCGCCGAAAGCTATGTTCTCATCGACGTGACCGCGCCGGCCCACAAAACACCGGTCGGCAAAGGCGTTCTCGAGCAGGACGGGCACCCCATGTACAGTGCCGACCGCTGCTGGATTCTGACCGACACCTATCCCGACGCGGACCGCGTGCAGACACTGATCCTCTACGGCACCCAAACCGGCCGCCGTATCGACGTCGGCCGTTTCCGCTCGGACCCGAGCGTCGGCGACTCGGACATCAAGTGCGACCTGCACCCGCGCTGGGACCGGTCTCAGCGATTCATCTGCGTCGATTCCACCGACCGCGGCGTGCGGCAGTGCCTGATCGTCGACGCCGGGGACATTGTGGGCCCGTGAGGCGTTGGCGAAGGTGAGCAACAAGCCGCTCAGGCTGGCGGTCGTCGTCCAGCACCCGATCCATTACCACCTGCCGCTCTACCGCGCGATGGCGGACGATCCGGACATCGAGGTCGAGGTGCTATTCATGCAGCGCGCCTGGTCGGAGAGCGGCTTCGATCCCGAGGTCGGCATCGTCGTCGATTGGGGCGCGCCGATGTTCGACGGCTATGCTTACCGCACGTTCCGCAACGTGAGCCCACGGCGCGACGGCGAAGGCTTTTGGAAGTTCATCAACCCGGGCCTCGTCTGGCGCGTGCTCACGGGCGCTTACGATGCGGTCTACGTGCACGGCAACAATCACCTGAGCCATGTCCTTTGCATGCTCGCCACGCGGCTCGGCGGCAAGCGGCTGATCTTCCGCACTATCTCGTACAACCTCGGCGAGCGGCGCCGCGGCACGCGGCTCGCGCGCGCGGTCGTCTACCGCCTGCTCTACAAGCTGCCGCATGTCTGCCTCGCCATCGGCACGTACAATCGCCAGTATTTCCGGGACTTCGGCGTGCCCGAGACGCGGCTGGGCCACGCCCCCCACATCGTCGACAATGACTTCTTCACCGCCGAGGCCGAACGGCTGAAGGACAAGACGGCCGCGCTCAAGGCCGAATTCGGCATCGCACCCGACGAATCCGTCATCCTCTTCCCGGCCAAGTTCATGGAGAAGAAGCAGCCGCTCAGGCTCATCGAGGCATTCTGCCGCGCCGGCCTCGGCGACGGCTGGGCGCTGTTGATGGTCGGCGAAGGCGCGCTGCGCCCGGCCGCCGAAGCGCTCGCCGCGCGGCATCCCGACAAGAAGATCATCTTCGCCGGCTTTCTCGACCAAAGCCGGATCTCGCGGGGCTACGCGGTCGGCGAGATCGTCGCCCTGCCGTCCGCGTACCAGGAAACCTGGGGGCTGGTCATCAACGAGGCGCTCAACTTCGGCTGCGCGGTCATCGTCTCGGACCGGGTCGCGTGCGGACCCGACCTCGTCGCCGACGCCTGCGGCCTCATCGTCCCGTGGGACGACACCGACGCGCTCGCCGAGGCGCTCCGCCGCCTCACCGGCGACGCGGCCTTGCGGCGGCGGTTCCAGGAGCAGGCGCGCGCGCGCATCAAGCGCTGGAGCGTCGACAACTACATGGCCGGCCTGCGCGAGGCGCTCGGGCTTTCACCCACGCCCCGAGACGCCGGGTAACAGAGCCGATACACCTCCCGCGCCCATCCCCTAAGTCCCCGTTCGCCGCCCGCGCCGCCGTGCAGCCATTCGCGCACCGGGACCGCGAAGCCGGTCTTCGGCCGGTCGAGCACGGCTCGCGGCAGCGGGCGCCGGGGCGTCAGCGCCATGTTGCGCTTCGCCGGCGGTTGGGCCGCGCACAGTATCGGCGCGAGGGCGCGGAATAGCGCGACATCGACCAGCGGTACGCGAATCTCCAGAGAATGCGCCATGCCGGCCCAATCGGCGTCGCGCAAAAGCTGGTTCTTCATGTACCAGCCGATCTCAAGCGCGCCTACCTTCGCGCGCGCCCATGGCGCGATCGTGCTCGACGGCCGCGACGTGGTCGATGCGTTCGACGGCCCGCCCGGCGCGTTGTTCGCGCCGAGCGGCATGCATTGGAACAAGGAAGGCTCCGAACTTCTTGCGGAACATTTGTACCAAGCGGAACATTTGTACCAAGAAGTGTTTGCGCCGCGGATGACGAGAAGCTCGCGCTCGTCGACCGGCGGCGCGTCCGCGCCGTAGGCGTAAATGGCGGCGACCCCGCACATCAGCGTGCAATCGCAACGAAAGGCCGGTAGCGCCTGGTCATGCTGGCTCGCCAGTAAGGTCGCGCTCGGATGCCTTTTTCATCCTGACGACCAGGCAGGCCTGCGTGGCGGCCGCTTTATTGAAAAGGTGCAAAGGCAAGGACAGCAGGGAAAACACCCACAAGATGCGACGCCACCTATCGAACCTGGATAACGCGTGGCTTGCCGGCTTCTGAGCGTTGAACGCCACAACTTCGTCCTCGGATTTCAACAAGCCCCGCAACGCATCGCGCATGCTCTGCAGAAGTTCTACGACGGGCTGCCAGGAGTGTTCGGTCTGGCTGAATTCAAGCGTCACGTTCGGCGGAAGGTCCATTTTACGGAACGCCTTTTCGGTTAACATGGAAACATGATCAATAGGTTTGAACATCGTCCAGTGCCGCCCGACAAACCAGAGTGTGCTCGATCCTGCGCTCGGCGTAACAATGACGAGCATTCCACCGGGCGCCAGCACCTTAAGGATATCGACAATGAACGCGCGTGGATCGAGGATATGCTCAATCACATGGCTCAGAATGATCAGGTCAAACTGTCGTGGCCAAAACCGGTCGGCGGAAAAGTAACCGTCTTCGACCGCCAGCCCGAACAGCTCGCGCGCGGTCCGGGAATGCGCTCGGCTTGGCTCGACCCCGACGACTTCGCAGCCGAGTTCCCGAGCGGCGAGCAGGTTGGCCCCCTGGCCGCAGCCGATATCGAGCGCCCGTATGCCGGATTGGGACCGCAGCTTGGATACGATCGGCCGTAGGAATGCCTTGCATTCATCGACTCTCAGAATACGGCGCAAGACCTCGACGCGGCGTTCTTCCGACAAAGCGCCGGGATCGTATGTCGGGTTCAGGTCTCTGTATTCCTCCTCGGTAAGAATTTTGGTATAGGAACCGCATTCATGGCACCTGGCGTAATTTGCGTTGAGGTGACGGAATCGAGTAATATTGGAGGAATGACAAATCCTGCAAACGTCTGTTCGTTGATTCACTTCTGACGATCCAACTTTACACAACGTAGATTTACACGATATCATAACTTGTCTACGCGTGCAAAATATCCGAAGATAACGCCTCGTCGATGAAAATCCTCCATGTCATCGCCGGGTTGGCGCCGCGTTACGGGGGGCCATCGAAGGCGTGCCGCGAGATGGCCCGGGCGGTGGCGAGGCTCGGCCACGAGGTCGCCATCTACACCACCAACGCCGACGGCGACGGCGTGCTGCCGGTTCCCACCGACCGGCCGGTCGAGGAGGACGGCGTGACCCTGCGCTACTTTCCCGTCCAATCGCCACGTTTCTGGAAGCCGTCCCGACCCCTCGCTCAGGC
>JACZUY010000034.1 GCA_022572945.1 Pseudomonadota bacterium | reverse complement strand
GGGTCTGGGAACAGGATGTCTCGGGCGTGCAAACGCCGTGGATCGCCGGCGACTTCCTCTTCGTGCTGACCACCGACGGCGACGTGCTGTGCCTGCCGCGCCGCGACGGTCGCATCCGCTGGGTGCGTCCGCTGCCCCGGTACGAGGATCCCGAGGACCGCGACGGTCCGATCTTCTGGAGCGGACCGGTCCTGGTGAGCGATCGCCTGATCGTCGTCGGCTCGCACGGCGAGGCGGTTTCGATTTCACCCTACTCGGGACGCGTGCTCGGCCGGCTCGACCTGGGGGGCGAGACCGATCTCGCCCCGGTGGTCGCCAACGGCACGATGTATATCCTGACGAACGACGCCAAGCTGGTCGCGTTGCGGTAATCACACGGCGTCAGCCATGAGCTTCACGATGGCCATCGTCGGACGCCCGAACGTGGGCAAGTCGACCCTGTTCAACCGCTTGGTCGGCCGCCGTCAGGCGCTCGTCGACGACACCCCCGGCGTCACCCGCGACCGGCGCGAGGGCGAGGGCGCGTTGGGTCCGTTGCGGTTCACCGTGGTCGACACCGCGGGGCTCGCCGAGGCGGCGGCGGAAAGCCTCGTACACCGCATGCAGGAG
The DNA here is from genome assembly GCA_022572945.1 of Pseudomonadota bacterium. Classification (GTDB taxonomy): domain Bacteria; phylum Pseudomonadota; class Alphaproteobacteria; order JAAXGF01; family JAAXGF01; genus JACZUY01. The sequence continues at coordinate 15,021 of JACZUY010000034.1, read as the reverse complement.
CAGACCGAGCGCGCCGCCAGGGCCGCCGACGTGACCCTGCTCGTCGTCGACGGGCGCGCCGGGATCACGCCCGACGACCGCCACTTCGCCCGGGCGCTGCGGCGGCTCGGCGGTGCGGTCGTTACGGTGGTCAACAAGTGCGAGGGCGGCGCCGGGGACGACGGCTACTTCGACGCGTTCTCCCTCGGGCTCGGCGATCCGGTGGCGATCTCGGCCGAGCACGGCGAGGGCATGGGCGGGCTCTACGATGTGCTCGCGCCGTTTGCGCCCGGCGACGCCGTCGGTGGTGACGAACGTGACGCGGCGCCGCTCAAGCTCGCCATCGTCGGGCGGCCGAACGCGGGCAAGTCGACCCTGCTGAACCGGCTGATCGGCGAGGAGCGCACGATCACCGGTCCCGAGCCCGGCATCACCCGCGATTCGATCGCGGTCGCGTGGTCCCACCGGGGCCGGCCCGTACAGCTCGTCGATACGGCGGGCCTGCGCCGCAAGGCGCGCGTGGTGGGAAGGCTGGAGAAGCTTTCGACCGGCGATACGCTGCGCATGATCGGGCGCGCCGAGGTCGTGGTGCTCGTGCTCGACGCCGAGATGGCTCTCGATCGCCAGGATCTCGTCATCGCGCGGCACGTGGCCGACGAGGGCCGCGCGCTGGTGATCGCGGTCAACAAATGGGACCTGGCGGGCGACCGGCGCGCCGCGCTGGCGGCGATCAACGAGCGGCTTGCCGATGGGCTGCCCCAGGTCAGGGGCGTGCCCGTGGTCCCGCTCTCGGCGCTCCACGGCGAGGGCGTCGGGAAGCTGATGCCGGCGGTGTTCCGCGCGCACGGTCTTTGGACCCGGCGGGTCTCCACCGGCAAGCTCAACCGCTGGCTCGAAGAGGCGGTCGCGGCGCACGCGCCGCCGATGTCGGCGGGGCGCCGGCCGAAGCTCAGGTACGTCACCCAGGTCAAGGCGCGGCCGCCGACCTTCGCCATGTTCGTGAGCAAGCCCGAAGAGATTCCGGCGGACTACCAGCGCTATCTCGTCAACCGGCTGCGCGACGCCTTCGGCTTCGCCGGCGTGCCGATCCGCCTGCTCCTGCGCGCCGGCAAGAACCCCTATGTCAAGCGCGGCCGGCGCACCCGATAAGCGAGCACAGAATTCTTACCGGTGTGGTCGGGCGGGGCGATCAGGGAGACAGAATCGAGAGGCGATCAATAGGCGGTGATTTCCCCGACCTCTTCGACCACCAGCGGGTGTCCTTCGATGTCGTGCGGCAGCCCAGCCAGCGTTTCCGGCGTTTTCTGGTCGACCATGAACACGATTGCCGGCTTGCCATCTTGCCAGCCGAGGCCGACGCCGACCGCGCCGGGGCGGCGCATCAGCGCCTCCCGCTGCCTTTCCAATACCTTTTCGATAGTCATATCGCGAGGGTCATCAAAGTGGCTGTCTGCCACCGCATAACTGGCGAAAAACACCACGGCCGCACCGGCTACCGCCGATGCGTACCACGGCGTTCCCGCATTTGCAAACAGCCGCCACACCTAAATTACTCCCGACGCCGGCCCGTCCACTGTGGCCGCACCTGCATGGCCTTAGTAGTGAATCTCGACCGTCAAGGCTCGCAAGACGCGCTTGATCTCATTACAGAATGTAAACCCGCCACCGCCCGCGAACAACAGTCCGACCGGTTGGTTGCTCGGGAGGGTCGTCACCAGTGAGCCGGAATCACCGGGCTGACTGAAGTTGCCGCTGGGGGCAGAGACGCGGAACTGATTGTCGAAACGAGCGATACCCTGGCTGCCATAATTGACGTTAATCGTGGCGGCGACCAGATTGACCCTTCCTTTCGTGTGCCCGGTCGTTCGCCCGCTCTTCTGCACATCCATTCCGAGCGCGGGCGCGACGATCGGCGAGCTAAGCTTCTCAAGTTTGTTTTGCGCACGCAAGATTCGCGGCTCGACGTATCTAGAATTTGTCGCTGCGGCGATCGCCGCATCGACCTCGTTACTCCCGCCGGAAAAGTTGATCTTAACGAAGCGGAGAAGCTTTGCGATCACATCTTCTGGACAGACGCCGCCATCCAACCGCCCGGGCTGGCAGATCGGCTCCCCCTTCGAGGCGGCGTTGCTTCTCGCCATGACGTGGTTGTTGCTCAAGATGCACACGTATTTCTCCGCGTCGACCCAGCACCCGAGCGTGCCCGCGGCGTTCTCTTTGCAGTTGCTGATGGATGCGCCGCCCGGCGCGGGCCGATGCTTGTCCCTGAACTGGTAGGCGACAATTTCTCCGGTCTCGTCGACATCCGTCTCAACGCCGTCGATCGTTTCCGGGACCATGGTGGCTTCGGATAGTTTGCCCGGATCGACCTTCTCGCGCACGAGGACCTTGAGCGCTGGACGTCCGGTCAGTTGTCCCTTCCTTATCTTCTCACCGATGCCAAAGCCCACGATGTTTCCGGGCGCCTCTGGGTGGGCGACAGCCGCTTTCGCGACAGCCACAGTCGCCTCTGGCAACAGACGCTCGGAGAGCTTCTCGTACGCATCGGCGAGCGCCCTGACATCGGCCTTGGTGGCCTTGACCGCTTCAAGGGATTCGACTGTCAGTTCTGGTCGCATGGCGTCCCTCCCGCAATTGTTATTGTTAATTACGGTTCTTTTTCACCATAAATAGTAGCACATTGGAACCCGGGAAGCTACCACCTTAAGTTAGGAACGGTGACCAACATTTCCCGGACAAATGGTGCCGGAAAACGCGGCCGGGACGGCGCGCGTATTGTGCGCGCCGCCGATGTCGGCGGGGCGCCGGCCGAAACTCAGGTACGTCACCCAAGTCAAGGCGCGGCCGCCGACCTTCGCCATGTTCGTGAGCAAGCCCGAAGAGATTCCGGTGGACTACCAGCGCTACCTCGTCAACCGGCTGCGCGACGCCTTCGGCTTCGCCGGGGTGCCGATCCGCCTGCTCCTGCGCGCCGGCAAGAACCCCTATGTCAAGCGCGGCCGGCGGTAGGTGGGCAACCTCGCCAGCTCGGTGCTTGGCCTACACGCGCGCGTCGTGGCGGTCGAGCGGTCCCGGCCAGTCGAGCATTCCTTGGTCCGCGGTGAGCAGGGCCGCGCCGTTGTGGATCGCGGAGGCAATGATGATGCGGTCCGCCGGGTCGGCATGAAAATCGCTCAGCTCGACCGCCGCGATCCCGACTTGGCCGTCGAGCGGTATCTCGATCAGGCCCGAGCCGAGGAAATCGCGGCGCCACGAATCGAGCGGCATCTTCATGACGATACGCCGTTTCGCCGCGAGCATGGCGACCTCCCAGAACGATATCGCCGAGACCGCCAGTTCCCCGGCGCGCAACGCGTCGTCGGCGCGCCCGCGCGCGGCCGGGCCGAGGGCGGGATCGTCCTGGTCGAGCCAGATCAGGACGTGGGTATCGAGGAGGATCAGCGCGCGGCCTCCCAGTCGGCGTCGACCGGGGCCAGAATATCACCGACGATGGTTATCTTGCCGCGGTGCGCGCCGGCGAGCGTGGCCGGCCGTGAAACCACCGGTCCAAGCTGGGCGACCGGACGCCCGTTCTTGGTAATCACCAGGGGCTGGCCGGTTTCCGCCACCTCGTCCATCAACTGCAGACACTTGGCCTTGAACTCCGAGGCCTTGATCGTGTTCATTGCATCGACCTATATGACCATGAACATGACCATAGTCATATAATTCGGCGGCGTCAAGCTCGTGGATTGTCTTCGGCTGTGGGCTGGCGGCGCTCGGCAATCTCTGGTGGACGATGCGAGACGCCCATTCGCAGGCGCGGCGGAGCGGAACTGGTTGTAATGGTTAAATGGGGTCAGACCCCTTTTACGAGATTCTCCGCGTATTTCATGCGGCGAGGCGTTGGCGGACGCGCCCTTGAGCGCCCTGACCATAGCGCCGACCCCGCTCGCTCATACCACTCTGCGGTGATAGGCGGGGCGACCTCGCCGTTTCGCCGCGAGCATGGCGACCTCGCAGAACGATATCGCCGAGCCCGCCAGTCGCCGGCGCGCAACGCGGCGGGTTTGGCCGCACGGTTCCGCGCAACGCTCGCCGGTTGGTCCGGATCACCCGCCGAGGACGCGCTTGCTCTTCTCGAACTCCTCGGCGTCGATTTCACCACGCGCGAAGCGTTCCTCGAGAATGTCATGCGGCGTTCGCGCTGGCGGGGCTGCCTGGGGTGCCTCGCGCGCAAGCCGCCGGCAACCCGCCCACGATGCGGCGATTCGGACACCCGGTGGATTGCGGGGAAATGCGCTATGTCAATGTTGTAGAAGAGATAATCGGACCCGCGTCGATGCACGAACCGGTGCATGATCCGAGCGCGGACGCGCGGCCTAAACTATTCGTAACGCGCTTGTTTCGGTCAACGCAACCCCGTAGATTGGAGCCCCGGACGAGAAGCCGAACCCACCCACGATGGCCGAGACCTTAGGCACCTTGTTCCCCGAAGCGCGAGATCGCGGCGACGCGCGGCCCCAGCACTCGACCGGCATCCTGCCCTACCAGGCGATCCGCGAGCTGGTGCGGAGCCGCGAGATCGAAGCGACCGCCGAAATCGCGGACGCGCAGATTCAGCCCGCGAGCATCGACTTGCGCCTGGGCGCCACGGCGTATCGCGTGCGCGCGAGCTTCCTGCCCGGCAAGGGCGTCCCGGTCGCGGCGAAGATCGACGAGCTCGGCATGCACGCGATCGACCTCACGGGCGGCGCCGTGCTCGAAAAAGGCTGCGTCTACATCATCCCGCTGATCGAGGCGCTGAGCCTGTCGAGCCGTATCTCGGGCACCGCGAACCCGAAGAGCTCGACCGGCCGGCTCGACGTGTTCACCCGGCTGATCACCGACGGAGCGACCGAGTTCGACCGCGTGAAGGGCGGGTACAAGGGCCCGCTCTACGCCGAGATCTCGCCGCGCGCGTTCAGCATCCTCGTGCGCAAGGGCTCGCGGCTCAACCAGCTCCGCTTCCGCCGCGGCAGCCCGGCGCATTCCGACTCGGCGCTCAGGCGGCTGCACGAGGAGGTTCGCCTGGTCCATTCGGCGGAAGGCCGCGAGAACATCGACCGCGGCATCGCCATCACCGTCGACCTCACGGGCGCCGACGGCGGCGACCTGGTCGGCTATCGCGCGCGCAAGCACACCGGCGTCATCGACGTCGAAAAGATCGACCACTACGCGGTGTCGGACTTCTGGGAGCCGGTGCGCGCGCGCGGCGACAAGGGGCTCATACTCGACCCCAACGACTTCCACATCCTGGCGTCGAAGGAGGCGGTGACGGTGCCGCCCGACCACGCCGCCGAGATGGTGCCTTACGACACGCTCGTCGGCGAGTTCCGCGTCCATTACGCCGGGTTCTTCGATCCCGGCTTCGGCTACTCCGACGCCGGCGGGGCGGGGTCGCGCGCCGTGCTCGAGGTGCGCTCGCACGAGGTGCCGTTCGTCATCGAGGACGGCCAGGTCGTCGGCCGGCTGGTCTACGAGAGGCTCACCGACGTTCCCGACCGGCTCTACGGCCGCGACGTCGGCTCGTCGTACCAGCGCCAGGGCCTCATGCTCGCCAAGCAGTTCAAGCGCTAGAGCATTATTCGTCCACCTTTGACTTCAGTCAAAGGTGAACTGCGTTCAATCGCCACGCAGGCTGCGCGCCATAATACCAATTCCGGTTGATCTATTCGGGCCTCACTCTTCGACAAGCTCAGAGTGAGGCCCTTCGACGCGCTCAGGACAGGCCCTCATGGTGAGCCTGTCGAACCACGAGGGCCGAACGATTCAACCGGAAACGGTATAAGACCGTTTCCGGTTGATTGATTCGCGGGCAACGTCATTCGCTTTGTCGTCACCACGGAGAATGGGGGTGAGGATGGGCGATCGTCGGTTGGAATTGGGGCGCGCGCCGACCGAATCGGTTAATAAGGGGACACAATATTTGATTAATAAGGGGACACAATACTTAATTGCGGCGAATTAAGTATTGTGTCCCCTTATTAACGAATGAATCAACGCGAATTGGTATAAGAGGCGACGCCCAATAATTGCGATCAAAGCCGACGCGCTTGCCAGCGGTCATTATGAGTCAATACATAATGACCGCTGGTATCATCCCTGGCCTTGCGTTATGCGGTGTCCTCCCCGCCGCCGATGCGGGCGGCGAGCGCGGCGGCCATGAAGTCGTCGAGGTCGCCGTCGAGCACCGCCGCGGGGTTCGGCGACTCGACCCCGGTGCGCAGGTCCTTGACCATCTGATAGGGCTGGAGGACGTACGAGCGGATCTGGTGGCCCCAGCCGATTTCGGTCTTGCTCTCTTCGGCCGCCCGCGCTTCCTCCTCGCGCTTCTGCAGCTCGAGCTCGTAGAGGCGGGCGCGGAGCATCGCCATCGCCTCCGCCCGGTTGCGGTGCTGCGAGCGGTTGGACTGGCACTGCACGGCGATGCCGGTGGGCAGATGCGTGAGGCGCACCGCGCTGTCGGTCTTGTTGACGTGCTGGCCGCCGGCGCCCGACGCGCGGTAGGTGTCGACGCGCAGGTCCTTGTCTTCGATCTCGATCTCGATGGTGTCGTCGATCACCGGGTACGCCCACACGCTGGCGAAGCTGGTGTGGCGGCGCGAGCTGGCGTCGAACGGCGAGATGCGCACCAGGCGGTGCACGCCGCTCTCGGTCTTGCACCAGCCGTACGCGTTGGCGCCCGAGAACCGCACGGTCGCCGACTTGACGCCGGCCTCCTCGCCCGGGCTCTCCTCGATCCACTCGACCTTGTAGCCGTGGCGCTCGGCCCAGCGCACGTACATGCGCAGCAGCATCTCGGCCCAGTCCTGGCTCTCGGTCCCGCCGGCGCCGGCGTGCACCTCGAGGTAGCAGTCGTTGCCGTCGGCCTCGCCCGAGAGCAGGCTTTCGAGCCTGAGGCGCCGCGTGCGCCGGGCGAGCTTCTCGAGCGCCGCCTGCGCGTCGTCGACGACCGGCTCCTCGCCTTCCGATTCGCCCATCCCGGCGAGCTCGAGGTTGTCGCTGAGCTCCTGCTCGAGCGCCCGGCAATCGGAGATCGCGGCGTCGAGGCGGGTGCGCTCGCGCATCACCGCCTGGGCGGCTTCCGCGTCGTCCCACAGCGCCGGGTCTTCGGCGCGCGCGTTCAGCTCCTCGAGGCGCTCGAGCGCGGCGTCCCAGTCAAAGGCGCCTCCTCAGCAGCGCCAGCGACTGCTCGATCTCCTCGGCCAAGGCGGCGATCTCGGCGCGCATCGGAACCTCCCGGCCGGAATGTGGGTGAAACGCGTTCGTGGCGAGACTGTATACCCCCGCGGCGCCGGCGGCGGAACCCCCGGCCGGCTAGTACACGCCCTCGGCGGCGGCCTCGCGGGCGCGGACGCTGCTCGCCGGCTCGGTGCCGGGCTTGAACGCCTCGAGAATCACCCGTTCGGTCGTGCGCCCGGGCAACAGCCCGGTGTCGGCGTCGATGCGCACCAGGCGCACGCCGCGCGGGATGCGGAACGGAGTCACCGGCTCGCCGGCGAGCGCGGCGGCCATGAAGCGCTTGAACACCGGCGCCGCGACGCGCGAGCCGGTCTCCTTGTAACCGAGCCGCCGGGGCCGGTCGAAGCCGATGAACACGCCGGCGACGAGATCGGGCGAGAAACCGATGAACCAGGTATCCTTGTTGTCATTGGTGGTGCCGGTCTTGCCCGCGAGCGGCCGGCCCAGGTCGGCGATGCGGCGGCCGGTGCCGCGCTGGATGACGCCCTGCAGCATCGACACCATCTGGTACGCGGTGCCTTCGCCGAGCACGCGTTCGCTGGTGTCGGGAATGAACGGCAACGGCTGATGGTTCCAGTAACCGGCGAGGCAATCGGCGCAGTCGCGCGTGTCGCGGCGGTAGATCGTGCTGCCGTGACGGTCCTGGATGCGCTCGATCAGCGCCGGCTCGATGCGCTTGCCGCCGTTGACGATCGCGGCGTAGGCCGCGGTGAGCCGGATCAGCGTCGTTTCGCCCGCGCCCAGAGCCATGGGGAGGAGCCGCGGCAGCTCGTCGACCACGCCGAGCCTCTCGGCGTACTCGGCCACCCGCTCGATTCCCATCGCGCGCGCGATCCGCACCGTCATCAGGTTGCGCGATCGCTCGATGCCGACGCGCAGCGGCACGCGGCCATAGAAGCGGGTGGTGTAGTTCGCCGGCTTCCACTTCGGCAGATGCGGCCCCTGGTCGATGACGATGGGAGCGTCGTCGACGATGCTCGCCGGGGTGAAGCCGCCGTCGAGCGCGGCGAGGTAGACGATCGGCTTGAACGCCGATCCGGGCTGGCGCATCGCCTGGGTCGCGCGGTTGAACTCGCTGATCGCGAAGCTGTAGCCGCCGGCCATCGCCAGCACGCGGCTGGTGTGCGGGTCGAGCGCGACCAACGCCCCGTTGACGTCCGGGATTTGCCGCAGCGCGTAGGCCGCGGCGGCCCCTTCGGCGGGCGCTTCGTCGGCGAGCGCCTCGACGAGCACCACGTCGCCGGGCGAAACGACGTCCGAGGGGTGCTTGACCTTGGGACCGATTCGCTGGCCCTTGCGCCACTTGCGCGCCCACGTCAGCTCCTCGACCGGGACGACGCCGGGCGAGCCGTCGCCGAGCCCGATGTACGCCGCCGCGGCGTCGAAGCCTTGCACCACCGCGAGCCGCCAGTCGCCGGCGCCCGGCGGCGCCTCGACCGCGGCGAGCCGCTCCGCCCAGCCGATTCCGGGGGCGATCCGCGCCAACGGCCCGCGCCAGCCGTGCCGGCGGTCGTAAGCCACCAGCCCGTCGCGAAGCGCCTGCTCGGCGAAGGCTTGCAAGCGGGGATCGACCGTGGTGCGCACCGAAAGGCCGCCCCCGTAGAGCGCCTCCTCGCCGTAGGTCCGGATCAGCCGGCGGCGCACCTCCTCGGTGAAGTGGTCGGCGCGGACGAACTCGGTCGGGTCGCGGGTGCGCAAGACGATCGGTTCCTCCATCGCCTTCCACGCTTCGCCGGCCGGGATGTGGCCCTCGTCGCGCATCCGCCCGATCACCCAGTCGCGCCGCGCCACGGCGGCCTTGGGGTTGCGCACGGGATGGTAGTTGTTGGGCGCCTTCGGCAGCGCCGCGAGAAAAGCGGTCTCGGCGACCGTGAGGGCGTCGAGCGACTTGTTGAAGTAGTTGAGCGCCGCGGCGGCGACGCCGTAGGACCCCATGCCGAGATAGATCTCGTTGAGGTACAGCTCGAGGATGCGCTGCTTCGAGAACGCGCGCTCGATGCGAAACGCGAGAATCGCTTCCTTGACCTTGCGTTCGATCGAGACCTCGCCGGTCAACAGGAAGTTCTTGGCCACCTGCTGGGTGATCGTCGACGCCCCCTTGAGCCGGCGCCCGGTGCCGATGTTGGCGATGTTGCTCACCAGCGCGCGCAGGACGCTCAGGGCGTCGACCCCGGGGTGACGGAAGAAGTTCTTGTCCTCGGCGGCGAGGAAGGCGTTGATCAACCGCCGGGGCATCGCCCTGATCGGCACGAACACGCGTTGCTCGATCGCGTACTCGGCGAGCAGGCGGCCGTCGCCCGCGTGGATGCGGGTCATGGTCGGCGGCTCGTAGTCGGCGAGCTGCTGGTAGTCGGGAAGGCCGCGGCCGTAATAATGCAACGCGTACAGCCCGGCGCCGGCGCCCGCCGCGGCGAGCACGACCACAACCGACAACAGGATGGCGAACGCTTTCATCGGGCGCACAGGAATTGGTCGAGGGCGGTCGAATGACCGCCGCCGGATTCGGTTATCGGGGTTCTCCACCCATATGCGGTCGAATCGGTAATCGTCAATTGTGGCCGAGTTATGTTCGGCTGGCCGATTTGCGGTCGGATCACGCCGGCCACTGCCGGTGATGAAAGTCGATGACGAAGTGATGCCGGTGCATGACAGGCCTGTGACGGTGCGGGTGACTGTGGGGCTCCGGACCTTCCCAGCCCTCATGCTCGTGCCTGTGGTGCTCATCATGGACGTGGCGGTGCTCGTGTTCCGATTGCTCATGAACGTGGTCCAGCGCGACCTCGGTTTCCCGTGGCCATACCAGAACGGCGGCGAGCGTCGCGGCGAAAACAAGCCCGGCCAGGCAGCCGAACGTGACCGGCAAGCTCGCCGCCGCGCCGAGCCAGCCGGCGAGCGGATACGTCACCAGCCAGCACGCATGGGACAGCGCGAACTGGGCCGAAAAGAACGCTGAACGATCCGCCGGCTGGCATGAGGCGCGCAACAGCCGCCCGGTCGGAGTCTGGACCAGGGACGAGCCCACCCCGAGCAGGAACCAGACCGGCAGGAGGGCCAGGAACCCTGGACTTGTCAGGCCAAGGACCAATCCCAGGCCCATCAGTACGCCGCCGGCAAGCATCACCGGCCGTTCCCGATGCCTTTCCAATACCAGGGGCAACAGCACGGCCGCCAGCATCGACCCGGCGCCCGCCGCGGCGAGAGCCACTGCGGCATCCGTATCCGAACCGCCGAGGGTGCCGCGCACGTACACGACGGTGTTGACGATTACCATCGCGCCGGCAGCGGCCACGGCGAGCGACAACAGCAGCAGACCGCGCAGGCGCGGCGTTGCTAGGTAAGACCGCACCCCATAGGTCAGATTGAACAGGACACTCGCGGGTCGATCGCTTGGGGTCGGCCTGGGCAGCCTCACCGAGAGAACCAGCGACGCCGACACGATGAAGGCGGCGCCGTTGGCCGCGAACAGGGCGTCGTAACGCACCATGGTCAGGAGCAGGGCCGCCAGGGTCGGGCTCAGCAGGTTCTCCAGGTCGTAGGCGAGTCGCGAAAGCGACAGCGCCTTGGTATAGCGGTCCTCATCGGGCAGCACGTCGGGGATGGCCGCTTGGAACGTCGGCGTAAATCCGGCCGAGCAAGCGTTCAGAAGAAATATGAGGACGTAGACCTGCCACACCGCGTCGACGAAGGGCAGGCAGAGCACGAATGCCACGCGGGCCACGTCCAACCCGACGAGGAGCGCCTTGCGGGGCAGCCTGTGGGCGATTCCGCCGACGAAGGGAGCGATCCCGACGTAGGCCACCATCTTGAGGGCCAGCGCCGTGCCGAGAACCGCGCCGGCTTCCCCGCCGGCCAGCTCGTAGGCGAGCAGGGTAAGAGCGACGGTCGAAAGGCCGGTGCCCACCAGGGCGATCACCTGGGCGCCGAACAGGCGGCGGTATGTGGGGTCGGCGAGCGGGGAAAACATCCAACGACGCGACGATTACGCCATTCCAAAATCGTGCCCGGTCCGCTTGCCGGCCGAATGCGACCAAGTCATTGGCGCGACACTTCCTGTTGCCTTTCAAAATATCTCTTCACGGCCCGAACGATCGCCGCCGCCAGTTTCCTCTGGTACGTACGCTTCCGTAATAGCTTTGCCTCACTGAGGTTAGACAGATAGCCCATCTCGATCAGCACGGAGGGCACGTCGGGCGCCTTGAGCACGCGGAAGCCCGCGAACCGATGCGTCTTGCGCAACAGTCGCGCTTCCTTGCCCAGTTCCGGGATGACGAGGTTAGCAAACTCCGCTGAGTAGTTCAGCGTCTCCCGCTGCGCCAGGTCGATCAGAATGGTCGCGACGTCGTCGTCGTAGGCCTCGGTGGAGAAGTCGACGCCGGCGATGATATCGGCCTTGTTGTGATTGGCCGCCAGCTCCGCCGCCACGGTGTCCGAGGCCTTCTCCGACAGGGTGTAGACCGTGGCCCCGCGCACGCGCCTGTTGGCGATGGCGTCGGCGTGCATCGAGATGAACAGCCCGGCGCGAAGGTCGCGGGCGATCTCGACCCGCCGTGAGAGGCGCACGAAGATGTCGCGGTTGCGGGTGAGCGCGACGCGGTAGCGTCCCGTCGCCTCGAGCTGTCGCTTGAGCTCGAGCCCGACCGCAAGCGTGATGTGCTTCTCGTGGATGCCGCTGGTGATCGCCCCAGGGTCGACCCCCCCGTGCCCCGGATCGATGACGATCAGCGGCTTGTCGCTGACGACCGGCGGCGCCGCAGGCGGCGGCGGAGCGGGCCGCGGCGGCGCCAGCCGCGCCTGGCGCTGGAACTCCTCGACCGTCACCGGCGCAAGGTCGAGCACCAAGCGATAGCCGAAGTCGGCGGTCGGCTGCAGCATGAAGGCCTTGGTCACCACGACCGGCCGGTCGACGTCGAGCACCAGGCGCGATTTGCCGGGTTGGAACAGGCCAAAACGCAGCCGCTGCACCAACCCGCCCCCGGCCGGGATCGACGAACCCGACAAGCGCCATTCGACCTCGGGAAGGTCGACGACGACGCGGTAGGGGTCGGCGAGCGTGAAGATCGAATACTCGAGCGCGCCGGCGAGGTCGAGGACGACGCGCGTCGCATTCGCCTGCACGCCGAGACGAATGCCGTCGACGGACGGATTCGCGCCGGCCGCATCCGAAACCAGCAGCGTAAGCGTCAGAACCGGTGCGGCGAGCAGCCGCAACAAGGATCGCAAATGAGAAACCATCGGCGCGAGGCTGCCGGAATTTTCCCGGATATTGCGTCATTCCTTGCCCACCGGCAATAGATTTAGCGTTCTCGATCCGACTCCGGCCGGCGCGCGCGCACGAATTTCCGCGCGGACGCGCAATATCCGGTTGTCGGGGCGCACACTGAGCATGTACTATCCGCCCGCGATAACACCGCAGTCGGCTTGGCCGCGTTTAGCGGACAAGCGGCGAGGCAGCCGGGTTTCGAGGCGCGGGTTCAACGCGCTTCGCCCGACGGAGCCTCGCTCAAGACGGTGCGGTTTCCCTTGTTAACCCGAAGCCGGGTCCCACTATGCTGTGGACTGAACGTCTGAAAATCTCCCCGCACGGGCCGCTTTCGCGCGCTCGTTCCAGCGGGTCGAGGACGGATTTCGTCGGCTTCGCCGAGAAAAAGACGAACCCAGCGGTGGTTTATCGCGCCGCCGCGATGCGCGTTCGTCGTGGAGTAACGCCAATATGGCCAAGCGTATGCTTATCGACGCGGCGCATCCGGAAGAGACCCGGATCGTCGTGCTCAGCGGCGATCGGCTCGATCAGTTCGACGTCGAAACGTCCATCAAGAGGCAGATCAAGGGCAATATCTACCTTGCCAAGGTAACGCGCGTCGAACCGTCGTTGCAGGCGGCCTTCGTCGAGTACGGCGGCAATCGCCACGGATTCCTCTCCTTCAACGAAATCCATCCCGACTACTACCAGATTCCCATCGCCGACCGCGGAGACGAGCGCAAGCGGGAGGACGTCGACGAGAAACGCGCCGCGCGCGGCGCCGACAACGAGGACGACTCCCCGGCTGAAAACGAAGGCGACGGTGCGGCCGCGGACGAGGATGGCGACGAGGCGCTCGATGTCGTCGGCGGCGACGACGAGATTGACGACATCGAGCGCCGCCGCCGCGAGCCCCAGCGACGCTATCGAATCCAGGAGGTCGTCAAGCGCCGCCAAATCCTGCTGGTCCAGGTGGTCAAGGAGGAGCGCGGCAACAAGGGCGCCGCGCTGACCACGTATATTTCGCTCGCCGGACGCTATTGCGTGCTGATGCCCAACGCCGCCCGCGGTGGCGGCATTTCGCGCAAGATCGTCGATCCCGAAGCCCGCAAGCGACTACGGGCGATCGCCAGCGACCTCCCCGTGCCCGAAGGCATCGGCGTGATCCTGCGCACCGCGGGCATGGCGCGCACCAAGGCCGAAATCGGGCGCGATTTCAACTACCTCGTCAAGCTGTGGAGCGACATCCGGGAGCGGACGCTCAAGTCGATCGCGCCGACGTTGATCCACGAGGAGGCCAACCTGATCAAGCGGTCGATCCGCGACCTCTACAGCAGCGACATCGAAGAGATCCTGGTCGAGGGCGAAGAAGGCTACCGCATGGCGAAGGACTTCATGCGCACGCTGATCCCCAGCCACGCCAGGCACGTCCACCAGTACGTCGATGGCAGCCCGCTGTTCCACCATTACAAGGTGGAAAACCAGCTCGACGCCATTCACAGCCCGACCGTGCATTTGAAATCGGGCGGCTACATCGTCTTCAGCCCGACCGAGGCGCTGGTCGCCATCGACGTCAACTCGGGAAAGGCGACGCGCGAGCGCAGCATCGAGAACACCGCGACCAAGACGAACCTCGAGGCCGCCGAGGAGATCGCCCGCCAGCTGCGGTTGCGCGACCTTTCCGGGCTGATCGTCATCGACTTCATCGACATGGACGAGGCCAAGAACGTGCGCACCGTCGAGCGCCGCATCAAGGAGGTGATGAAGAGCGACCGCGCGCGCATCCAATTGGGGCGCATCAGCCACTTCGGGCTGATGGAGCTTTCGCGCCAGCGGCTCCGGTCCAGCCTGCTCGAGGCGAGCAGCCACGTCTGCGCCTATTGCGGCGGCACCGGCCACGTTCGCTCGACCGAATCGACCGCGCTGCACGTGCTGCGGGCGATCGAGGACGAAGGCATGCTCGAGCGCAGCAGCGAGATCACCATATACGTGCCCAGCGCCGTCGCGCTTTACGTCCTCAACAAGAAGCGGCGGATGCTGCACACGATCGGGGAACGCTACAACTTCGAAATCTTCGTCGAAAGCGACGACACCCTGGTTCCGCCCGACTATCGGATCGAACGCGTCAAGGCGCGCGGCGACGCCAAGGAGACGAGCGAGACCGCCGGAGCCGACGCCGGGGAAGAGCAACCTACCGGCAAGCGCCGGCGGCGGCGCGGCAGGTCGCGCAAGGACGAGGTCGCCGAGGCGGCGCCCGCCGCGGAGCGCTGGGTTGAGCTCGATCCGGCCAGCCAGATCGCGCTGACCGTTCTCGCTCGGGCCGTGAACGCCGCCGGTGATGGGCAGCGCGCCGGCGAAATCATCGGCCGGGTGGACGACCTAACCTTCACGGTCGACGACCTCGAGCTGAGAGTGTTCGCTGGTGGAGGCGGACAGGTCAGCGGGTCGGTGACCAACAAGACCTTGCTGCAGGGGGCGGAGGTGACGCTCTCGTTCACCTTCTACTCCGAGTCGGGAAGCGCGCTCGGCACGCTCGAACA
>JACZUY010000198.1 GCA_022572945.1 Pseudomonadota bacterium | reverse complement strand
GAAATCGGCGATGGTGACGATGATGCCGTCGGGGTTGGAGGCCGCCGCCTGCTGAACGATCCGCGCCATGTCCGCCAGATCGCCGGTCGGCGGATTGCGGTACTCGACCGTCACGCCCATCTGGTCGGCGGCGATCTTGATGGCATTCTTGATCGTATTCCACCAGGAATCGGCATCCGGCGCATGGCTGATGAGCACGAAACGCTCGCCCTCCGCCAGAGCGCCGGTCGAGGAGCCCACCACGGGCAGCGCGATTGCGGCCGCGAGAAGTAGTATTTTCAACATCGGTTTCATGGCATACCTCCTTTGCCGTTGGATCGCAGGGGGCGCCATTTTCACGGCTCCTGATATTCCCCCACGCCTTCAGAAGAAACATAGCTTGAGCAGTCAATGGTGGATAGCCCATTCCGTTTTTGATTGGCCCAAGCAAGCTGGCTAGCAAGGTAACATCCGTTCCGAGAGAGCCCGCCGGCCAGCGAACGCCGTTCGCGTCGAGGTCAGCTGCATTTCGGGACTATTTCGCGACTCTCGGGGCGGTTCGGGCCCGAATGTTCCTGAATTTCCCCAACGGGGCCAATTTGATGCCTTGCCCAACCCCCGAAGATACTTTACTTCCCGCGCATCGGGGCGTAGCGCAGCCAGGTAGCGCATCTGCTTTGGGAGCAGAGGG
The DNA here is from genome assembly GCA_022572945.1 of Pseudomonadota bacterium. Lineage (GTDB taxonomy): Bacteria > Pseudomonadota > Alphaproteobacteria > JAAXGF01 > JAAXGF01 > JACZUY01. The sequence continues at coordinate 3,360 of JACZUY010000198.1, read as the reverse complement.
TCGCCGGTTCAAATCCGGCCGCCCCGACCATCGATTTGCACCACGTTTCCGCCGGCGCAGACAAATTCGGCCCCGCCCGGGGGATGTTGGGGGAGGGGGCGGGGCCAAGGGAGGCATTGAGGCAGGACAGGGGTATGTCCTAAACGCAAATCTATCAGCCGCGGGTTAACGAATGGTTAACGCGGAGGATGGGTCGGGGTGGCGAGACGCCGGGCGATGTCGCGCGATTGCGCCGGGCCGGCGAACGCGGGGGTGCTTGACGATGCGGGAGATACCAGGGCGCACCGTGGATGACCAGGTGGTGCCGCCGGGCAGGCCGTGGGCCAGGGTGGTCGAGCGTGGCGAGGTGCTGCGGATCGTCGATCTCGAGGGCAGCCAGGGGGTCGATTTCCTTTGCTACAACGCCGCCAACCCCGAAGAGCGCTATCACGCGCCGAACACGCTCAAGGCCGCCCGCACGCTCTGCCTCGGCACGGGGCATGTGCTTTATTCGGACGACGCGCGGCCGATGTTCACGATCATCGACGACAGTTGCGGCCACCACGACACGATCGCCGGCTGTTGCAGCGCGCCGAGCAACCGGCTGCTCTACGGCGTGGCCGACTGCCCCGGGTGCCGGGAGAATTTCCTCGAGGCGCTCGCGGGGTTCGGCCTCGGGCGTCGCGACATCGTGCCCAACGTCAACTTCTTCGCCAACGTGCCGGTCGGCGAGGGCGGCAGATTGAGCGATACGGTCTTCGAGCCGGGATTATCAAAAGCCGGCGATCACGTCGACCTGCGCGCCGAGATCGACGCCATCGCCGTGGTTTCGAACTGCCCGCAGGTCAACAATCCCTGCACCGGTCTCAAACCGACCCCGATCCGCGTGACGATCTGGCGTCCGGGGTAAGCGCGTAAGCGGACCGGAAGTTCATTAACAAGTTTAATAACGTTGTATAATATATATGAATAACAAGAATTATTTTTCGCAATGTCATGCCTGGCCAGGCAGCGCGGGGTTGCGTCCGGGCCCGCCGCGGACTATAGAACCCGCCACGGCGCCAGCGCGCGCATTCGGTTGACCAGATCGGGAAGGACGCCAAGCGATGGACGTTCGCATCTATCGCCCGGCCAAGACCGCGATGCAGTCGGGCGAGGCCAACACCAGGAAGTGGGTGCTGGAGTTCGAGCCGTCATCGCCGAAGACCACCGATCCGCTCATGGGGTGGATCGGCTCGGCCGACACCAACGGGCAGGTGCATATGCGCTTCTCCACGCGCGCGGCCGCGGTCGCGTTCGCCAAGAAGCACGGCTTTGAGTACCGGGTGTTCGAGCCCAAGGAGCAGCCGCGGCGTCCCAAGTCGTACGCCAGCAACTTCCGTTACCGAAAGGTCGAGTAGTCGCGCGCGCGCCGCGGCCGGGATTGTGTTATCGTGGCGGCGCTTCGGCCGGTACGCGCCCTTAGCTCAGCCGGATAGAGCAACGGCCTTCTAAGCCGTAGGTCGCAGGTTCGAATCCTGCAGGGCGCGCCATCTTCTTCCGCCCCGCGCCATCGATGAGCGATCATGGGCACGACCCGCCTTGCGCCCTATACTCGTCGGCTGTGGAGGCCGGGGCTGAAGGAGCCGATCGTTGCCTATCGAGACCCAATCGGCGGCGCTCATCGCCATCGTTTCGATCGTTGCGGCGACGTTCCTGTCGTCCTTCATGATCGCATTGAACGCGCAACAGAAAATCGCGCATGCCCTCCAGCGCGCGATTCTGTTTTCCCTCTTGAACATTTTCATATTCACACTGTTTTTCGCCACCCTTTACAGCGTGAGTGAGGCGATTGGATGGAACATCATTTTGGGTTTCGTAATATTCATGATCGCGGTCGTATCCGGTTGCACGTGGATATATTTGCGAGCGAGGCCCTCTCAATTCAGGAAAAATCCGTTCAGCCTGGATCGGACCGAACCCGAAACTCCCCGTTCGGCGGACGCCGGACCGTCCCGCGAAGAGCCCCAAGACCCCGTCCGGGCGTTTTCCGCGCTCGCGGAGACCCTCGGGCCGGCCGAGATTCGGGATGCGGGCGAGCTTCCGTATCCGAAGGAAGAGATACGCGATGCGTTCCGCGACGCGATCGTTCGCGCCGTAAACGGCGGCGAGGATGACCGCATCGAGGAGCTCGAAACGACGATGTCGGTGCTGGCGCAATTTCAGCCCGATGTCGGCGCAGCGCTCCGCGACCCGGTCGCGGAGATCGCCACGGCCCCCGACTTGGAGACCGGGGACGGCGACATGAAGGCGGCGGCGCGGCGGTATTCCCGGGCCTTCGAGTCCGACGAGTACAAACGTTACCTCGAGTTCTGGCCGAGCGTCGAGCGCGAAGCCGAAGCGTTGCTCGCCGAAGCCCGGGCGTTCGGCCGGCCGGAGTCCGCGTAGCGCGCCGAGTCAGGGCGCGCGGGCGCTGAAGGCTGAAGACCGCGTGTCCCGCCGTCATCCAGTGGACGTCGACGTCGCGCCGTCCACGTGGCGCGATTGCGTCAACCCCGTTGTGCGCGTCCCGGCAATCACTTCCCCGCCGTCAGGCAATCGCGGAGCGCGCGCGCGAGGCCGCGCATGAGCGCGAAATACGCGCCCGGTCCGGGCTCGAGGGCGGCGCCGAGCGGGTCGAGCACGCCGGTCCGCGCGTTGGCGTCGCGCGCGATGGTCTCGGCGAGCGCCGTCGCGAACTGAGGCTCGCGGAACAGGCAGCGCGCGCCCAGCGTTTCGATCCGCTCGCCGATCCACTGGATGCGTTTGGCGCTGGGTTGTTGCTGGGGGCCCGCGGTGACGGCGCCCACCGCGTTGAGCCGATAGCGCCGCTCGAAATGCTGGAACGCGTCGTGAAACACCGCGTAAGGCGTCGTCCGCACCGGCGCGAGGAACGCCTCGAGCTCGGCGTCGAGCGCGTCGGCGCGGATCGCGAACCGTTCGGCGTTGGCGGCATAGATTGCGCGGTTGTCGGGATCGGCGCCGGCGAGCGCGGCGGCGGCGGCGCGCGCGATCGCCACGGCGTTGGCCGGATCGAGCCAGACGTGGGGGTCGGTCGCATGCCCGGGTTCGCCGCCGGCGTCGTCTTCGGCGCGTTGTTCCCATGCGCCGCCCGCGCGCACCGGGAGATGGCGGATGCCCTCGGCGTCGGTCAGCGTCACCACGCGCGCGGGTTCGGCCAACGCCGCCAGCGGTTTGGCGAGAAAGGTTTCGAGGCCTTCGCCCATCCAGAACACCAGATTCGCCCGGGCCAGCGCACGCGCGTCGGACGGGCGCAGCGCGTAGGCGTGCGGGGATCCGCCTCCCTTGACGACCAGGGCGGGAACGGCGACGCCCTCCATGACCGCGGCGACGATGGCGTGC
>JACZUY010000033.1 GCA_022572945.1 Pseudomonadota bacterium | reverse complement strand
ACCGCCGCCGTCCGCGCGTTCTCGCGGGCGCGCTCGTTCGACGTCGCCTGGCTCCCGGGGCTGCACGCCGACGAGACCAACCGCTACAACGTCCTTGCCGAGGCCCATCTGTTCGACGGCGCGGCGGCGCTGCTCGGCGGCGGCCGCGAGGCGTTCCTGCGCGACTACAAGTTCCACCTTGCGCCGGCGACCGACGACCGCCCCTATTTTTTCCGTTTCTTCAGGTGGTCGGCGCTGCCCGAGCTCGTCGACCTGCGCGGCCGCGGCGGCAACGCGTTGATCGAATGGGGCTATCTGGTCCTCGTCGGCACGCTGGCGCAGGCGGTGATCGCGAGCGTGCTGTTGATCGTCGTGCCGGTTTTGGCGCTCAAGCGCGATTCGGTGGGCGCGGCCGAGGGCGCGCGCGTGGTGGTTTACTTCGTCGCGCTCGGCCTCGCCTTCCTGTTCGTCGAGATCGCGTTCATCCAGCGCTTCACGCTTTTCCTCGGCCATCCGCTGTACGCGGCGGCGCTCGTGCTGAGCGCCTTTCTCGGCTTCGCCGGGCTGGGGAGCGGCTGGTCGTCGCGGCTCGCGGGGCGGACCTCGACGTCGTCGGCGATCGCGCTCGCGGCGGCGGGTATCACGGTGGTCGGGCTCGCCTACCTGGCGGTCCTGCCGGCCGCGTTCGACGCGGTGAAGCCGCTCCCGACATGGGCGAAATTCGCGCTCGCGGGCGGGCTGGTCGCACCGCTCGCGTTCTGCATGGGCATGCTCTTCCCGCTCGGCCTCAAGCGGCTCGCCGACCACGCGCCGGGCTGGATACCGTGGGCGTGGGCGATCAACGGTTGCGCCTCGGTGATCGGCGCCGTGCTGGCGACCGCCCTGGCGATCCATTTCGGCTTCACCGCGGTCATCGCGCTTGCGGTCGCGCTCTACCTCGTGGCCGCGATCGCGTTCGCGCGCGCGCCGGTCACTCGTTAGCCTTTGACTGCAACGCGGCGCGACCCGATGATAGGGCGTCATGAGGGCAGCACATTGGCTCGTGTCGGTCCTGTCGGCTGTCGTTCTTGTCGCGATCAACGCGCAAGCGCAGCCGGTGTCGGTCGACGGCGTCGTCTTCAGCGACGAACTCGGCGGGTTCGTCGTCGTCGGCGCATCGGGGAGCGGCTCGACCGAGGATCCCTTCATCGTCTACGAGGAGATCATCGGCCCGGGCGCGGCGGTGCTCGTCGTCCGCGGGATCACCGCCGCGTTCGGCAACCGCATCGGCACCCTCCACCCCACCGGCTTCGCGCTCAAGAAGGTGGTGGTCAACCGCACCCCGTTCTCGTGGACCTTCATGGACTTCGAGCTGCAGGAGAATCTGGGCACCTCGAGCGACTATTTCGACGGGCTCTCCTTCGGCCAGGGCGCGGTCTCGGGCAAGCCGTTTCGCTCGAACCGCTACAACCTGACCTCGCAACTGAACGAGCCCGTCGATTCGGTCACCTTCTACGACGGCGAGCTGCGCCCGGGCGAGACCGGCGTGTTCAACGTCGTCATCACCGAGACGACGCCGACGCCGGTGTTCTATCTCGTCCAGCGTCCCAACCGCCCGTTCGCGCATCTCGCGGCCCGCCGCTCACCGGGTGAGGGGCGATGGTGAGACGCCTCAGGCTGTGCTCGGGCCTGGTCCTGTTCACCTACGTGACGACCCACCTGGCCAACCATTCGCTCGGCCTGATCTCGCTCGACGCGATGGAGGGCGGGCGGCAATGGTTCCTTGCCCTATGGCGCAACCCGGCCGGCACGCTCGCGCTCTACGGCGCGCTGACGCTGCATCTTTCACTCGTGCTGTGGTCGCTCTATCAGCGCCGGGAGCTGCGCATGCCGCGATGGGAGGCCGGGCAGATCCTCCTCGGCCTCGCGATCACGCCGCTGCTCGCCCAGCACGTCATCGGCACCCGGCTGATGTTCGAACTGTACGATCTCCAGGACGCGTACACGTATGTCGTGCTGGTGTTGTGGGAATTCGCGCCGGAGAAGGGCGTTCAGCAAACGCTCGTCCTGCTGATCGCGTGGACTCATGGCTGCATGGGCTTGCACTTTTGGCTGCGGCTCAAGCCCTGGTACCCACGCGCGCTGCCCGTTCTTTACGCCGTCGCGTTGCTGCTCCCGGCGTTTGCGCTCCTCGGCTTCGCCAAGGCCGGCCAGCAAGTGTCGGCGCTCGCCCGGGATCCCGACTGGCTGGAGCTGGTTACGATCGGACTGAAGTTTCCCGACGACGCCGCCGTCGCAGCCGCCGACCGGGCCGAGGCCACGGCGCTGGCGGTCTTCGTCCTGCTCGTCGCGGCGGTGATGGCCGCGCGCCTTGTCCGCGCGGCGTGGGAACGGCGCAAAGGGATGTTTCAGCTCGCCTATCCGGGCGACCGCCGGGTGCGGGCGACGCGCGGCACGACGATCCTCGAGGTCAGCCGCGCCGCCGGCATTCCCCACGCCTCGGTCTGCGGCGGGCGCGGCCGCTGCTCGACCTGCCGGGTGCGGATCGGCTACGGCCTCGAGGCGCTGGATGCGCCGAGCGCCGAGGAACAGCGCGTGCTCAAGCGCGTCGGCGCGCCGCCAGGGGTACGGCTCGCGTGCCAGACGCGCCCGGCGCGCGACCTCCAGGTGACGCCGCTGCTGCCGCCCAACGCGTCGCCGCGCGACGGTTTCCAGAGTCCTGGGTATCTGCAGGGAAGCGAGCTCGAAATCGCCATCCTGTTCGCCGACCTGCGCTCGTTTACCCAGCTTGCCGAGCACAAGCTGCCCTACGACGTGGTGTTCCTGCTCAACCGCTATTTCCGTTGCATGGGCGAGGCGGTCGAGCGCGCCGGCGGCCAGGTCGACAAGTTCATCGGCGACGGCGTGATGGCGTTGTTCGGCATCACCTCGGGGCCCGAGCGCGGCTGCCGCGAGGCGATGGCGGGGGCGCGCGCGATGGCCGGGCAGCTCGACGAGCTCAACGCCGCGCTCGCCGACGACCTCGACGAGCCGTTGCGCATGGGCATCGGCATCCACATGGGGCCGGCCATCGTCGGCGAGATGGGCTATGCCAGCGCCACCTCGATCACCGCCATCGGCGACGCGGTCAACACCGCCAGCCGGCTCGAGGCGCTGACCAAGGAGTACGACTGCCAGCTCATCCTCTCCGAGCAGGTCGAGGAGCGGTCGGGGGTCGACCTGTCGGCGTTCGCCAGCGAGCAGGTCGAGGTGCGTGGCCGGCGCGAGACGCTGACCATCCGGGTGATCCCCGACGCCCGGGTGCTTCCCGTCGAACCGGGACCGCGGCCCGCCGCCGCGCGCGCCGCCGCGGAGGCCGCGAAATGACGACGCCGGCCGAGGCCGTCCGCGCCGCATCTGAGGGCGACCGCTTCGTCGTCGCGCTCGGCGGCCGGTGGCGCATCGACCAGGCCGACCGCCTCGACCGCCGGCTGCGCGGCCTCGCGCCGGGAGCGGCGAAGCGCGTGTTGATCGACCTCGATAACGTCGAGGCGCTCGATACCGCCGGCGCGTGGGTCGTCTACCGCACCGTCAAGCGGCTGCGCGAGGAAGGTTACGCGGTCGAGTTCACGCGCGCCCGCCCCGAACACAAGGCGCTGCTGGACCTGGTCGAAAGCAACGACTGGCCGGTCGAGTGCCGCCCGCCGCGCGAGCCGCCGGTGCGCGCGTTCGTCGCCCACGTCGGCAGCGCCACGCTCGACATCATCGCCGAAACCGGAATGCTCATCGGCTTCCTCGGGGCGACGACGATCACGCTGTTCCGCAGCCTGCTCATGCCGTGGCGCGTCCGCTGGACCGCGCTCGTCAATCACATGGAGCAGGTCGGCCTCAACGCCGTGCCGATCGTCGGGTTGATCTCGTTCCTGGTCGGCGCCGTGCTCGCGTACCAGGGCGCCGAGCAGCTGCGGCGCTTCGGCGCCGAGATCTTCGTCGTCAACCTGGTCGGCGTCTCGGTGTTGCGCGAAATGGGCATATTGCTCACGGCGATCATCGTCGCCGGGCGCTCGGGCAGCGCGTTCACCGCCGCGATCGGCTCGATGAAGGTGCGCGAGGAGATCGACGCCATGCGCACCCTGGGGCTCGACCCGATGGAGCTGCTGGTCATGCCGCGGCTTATCGCGCTGGTGCTCACGCTGCCGCTGCTGGCGTTCTTCGCCGACGTCACCGGGCTCCTGGGCGGCGGGCTGGTGGCGTGGATGGCGCTCGGCATCGGTCCCGCGCAGTTCATCGAGCGGCTCGGCGAGGCGGTGCCGATTTGGTCGTTCTGGGTCGGCATCATCAAGGCGCCGGTGTTCGCCTTCGTCATCGCCGTGATCGGCTGTTACGAGGGCTTCCGCGTCGAGGGCAGCGCCGAAAGCGTCGGCCGGATGACGACCCGCGCCGTGGTCGAGGCGATCTTCCTGGTGATCGTCATCGACGCCCTGTTTTCGGTCCTGTTCGCGTTTCTGGAGATCTAGAGTGACGGCGAGCGAGCCGGCGATCCGCGTACGCGGCCTGACCACGCGCTTCGGCGACCAGGTGGTGCACGACAACCTTGACCTCGAGGTGCGACGCGGCGAGGTGCTCGGCGTGGTCGGCGGTTCGGGCACCGGGAAATCGGTGCTGTTGCGCACGATCATCGGTCTCAACCGGCCCGCATCGGGCAGCATCGAGGTGCTCGGCCACGACGTCGCGGGCCTCGGCGGCGCCGAGCGCCGCAGCCTCGAGGAGCGTTGGGGCGTGCTGTTCCAGGACGGCGCGCTGTTCAGCTCGCTCACCGTGGCGCAAAACGTCCAGGTGCCGCTCAGGGAGCACACCGACCTCTCGCGGGAGGTGATCGACGAGCTTACCGGGGTGAAGATCGGCATGGTCGGGCTGCCGGCCGAGGCCGCCGGCAAGTACCCGTCCGAGCTTTCGGGCGGCATGCGCAAGCGGGCGGGACTCGCGCGGGCGCTGGCGCTCGACCCCGAGATCGTGTTCCTCGACGAGCCCACCTCCGGCCTCGACCCGATCGGCGCGGCGGCGTTCGACCAGCTCATCCGCCGGCTTCAGCGGACCCTGGGTCTCACCGTGTTCATGGTGACCCACGACCTCGACAGCCTGGGGGCAATTTGCGACCGTATCGCCGTGCTGGTCGACGGACGCGTTCTGATTGTCGGGCCGATGGAGACGATGCTGCGAGAGACCCACCCCTGGGTGCACGATTACTTCCACGGCCCGCGCGCGCGCGCGGCGTACGGCGCATAGTACGGCGCATAGGCCGCGATGGAAACCAAAGCCAATCATCTCGCCGTCGGCACGTTCGTGCTGGTCGTGGTCCTCGGACTGACGGGCTTCGCGCTGTGGCTCGGCAAGGCCGAGATCGACCGCGAGTTCGACCGCTACTACGTCTATTTCCGCGAATCCGTCAGCGGCCTCGGCGTGGCCAGCACGGTGCGTTACCGCGGCGTCCCGGTCGGCTCGGTCAGCGACATACGCATCGACCCCGACAACAGCGAGCAGGTGCGCGTAACCATCGACGTGACCCACGGCACGCCGATCAAGGAAGACGCCATCGCCTCGCTCGAGCTGCAGGGCATCACCGGGCTCGTCGACGTGCAGATCAGCGGCGGCGGCAAGGACAGTCCGACGCTCGAGCCGAGGACGGGAGAGAAGTACGCGGTGATCCCTTCGAAGGCGTCGAAGCTGGAGAAGCTGTTCGAGGACGTGCCCAACCTGCTCGCCCGCGCCACGGTGCTCATCGAGCGCGGCACCGAGCTCCTGAACGAGGAGAACCTCGACGCCATCGCGGAAACGCTCGCGAACGTGCGCAGGTTCACCGGCGGGGTCGCGGACAGCACCGCCGACCTCGAGAGCCTGAGCGCCGATGTCGCCTCCATCGCCGCGTCGGTGCGCTCGACCGCCGATGAGATCGACGTGCTGGTGGGCGAGCTGCGCGAGCGCGTGCCGGGCCTCGTCGACGATGCCGCGACGACGCTGAACGCGGCCGGCAAGACGCTCGCCACCGTCGGCGAAAGCGCCGCCGCGCTTGCCATCGAGGCCCGTTCGACGCTGGCCCGGGTTCGCGAAGACACCGGCGCGCTCACGACCGACGCCCGATCGACGTTGCGCCAGGTCGGCGAGGCCGCGGAAAATTTTGCGGCCACCGCCGAAACATTGAACCGGATGATCGCCGAGAACCGCCAGCCCCTGCAGGATTTCTCGCGCGACGGGCTTTACGAGCTGTCGCGTTTCCTGGTCGAGGCGCGCGAGCTGGTCGCGAGCCTGACGCGCATCGCCGACCGTTTCGAATCCGACCCGGCGCAGTTCATGTTCGGCGATTCGCAGGCCGGGTACGAGCCGCAATGATGAAAGCGCCGATCGGTCCCCGCAGCCCGCGGATGCTACGGCTCGCTGTCGCCGCGGTCCTCGCCGCCGCCGCGGCTGCTTGCGCCAACATCGAATTGCTGCCCGGCCAGGGCGCGCCGGCGAAGCTCTACACCTTGAGCCCCAAGAGCACGTTCGCCGACGGCCTGCCGACCGTGCCCTGGCAGCTCGTCGTCGAGGTGCCGGTCGCCGCCGAGTCCCTGAACACGTCGCGCATCGCGCTGCGCCGCGACCCGCTGACGCTCGATTTTTTTGGCGGCGTGCGCTGGTCGGAGCGGGCGCCGAACCTGGTCCAGACGCTGCTCGTCGAATCGTTCGAGAACAGCGGCAAGATCGTCGCCGTGGCGCGCAAGGCGACGGACCTGCGCGCCGACTACGTGCTCAAGACCGAGCTGCGCGAGTTCCAGGCCGAGTATTCGGAGGCCGGGCCGCCCACCGTGCGCGTGCGCATCAATGCCAAGCTGGTCAAGATGCCGCAGCGCACGATCATCGCCTCGCACACGGCCGAAGCAACATGGCGCGCCGACGGGACCGCGATGCTCGATGTCGTTTACGCCTTCGACACGACGCTCGGAAAGGCTCTCAAGTCGATCGTCGAGTGGGCCCTGCGCGCGCCCGGATAAGACCAAAGGAACCCGATATTGACCGATTTCATGGGCGCAGATCGGCTCAATCGGGCCGGCGCGGCGCGGCGCGCGATGCCAAGGCGTCGCGCCAGCGACGCAACGAACCCGCACGCCCGATTCGCGCATCCGAAGGCCGGGCGCTTTTTGTCGCCGGCGGCGCGTGGGTGTTGTTGACGCCCGCTCGGGCGCGGACGTACGATGATTCGCTAATTGCCCCGAATGTCCGTTATTCGGGGATTCGAGTCATCACCCCGTCGCCGGGTCACGGGCGCGTAGCGGCTGTGGCGATCGGGCGGTGCAACGAACGGGAGGACACACATGAAACCCATGTTACGCGGGCTCGCGCTGGGCGCGGCGGTAACGTTCGCTCTCGCGGCGCCAGTCGCTGCCAAGACCCTGGTCTATTGCTCGGAGGGGAGCCCCGAGGGGTTCAACCCATCGCTGTACACCTCCGGCACGACGTTCGACGCCACGTCGCGGCAGATCTATAACCGGCTCGTCGAGTTCGAGCGCGGCACCACCAAAATCGTTCCGGCGCTCGCCGAATCGTGGGAGGTGTCCGACGACGGCCTCGTCTATACGTTTCATTTGCGCAAGGGCGTGAAGTTCCACACCACCAAGGGCTTTACGCCGACACGCGACTTCAACGCCGATGACGTGCTTTACAGCTTCAACCGCCAGCTTCAGAAGGATCATCCCTATTACAACGTGTCTGGCGGGGCGTACGAGTATTTCAATGGCATGGATATGCCGAACCTGTTGAAGAGCGTGACCAAGACCGACGACTACACCGTGCTCTTCACCCTGAACGTGCCCGAGGCGCCGATGATCTCGAACCTGGGCATGGACTTCGCCTCGATCCTGTCGGCCGAGTACGCCGACCGGATGCTGACCGCGGGCAATACCGAGAAGGTCGACCTCGACCCCGTGGGCACCGGCCCGTTCCAGCTCGTCGCCTACCAGAAGGACGCGTTCATCCGCTACCAGGCGCATCCCGACTATTGGGCCGGCAAGGCGGCGATCGACAAGCTGGTGTTCGCGATCACGCCCGATCCCGCGGTGCGTTACGCCAAGCTCAAGGCCGGCGAGTGCCAGGTGATGACCTATCCGAACCCGGCCGACCTCGATGCGATGGCGAAGGACCCCGACATCACCCTGCTGCGCCAGGAGGGCCTCAACGTCGGCTATCTCGCGTTCAACACCGAGAAGAAGCCGTTCGACGACAAGCGGGTGCGCCAGGCGATCAACTACGCGATCGACAAGCAGGCGATCATCGACGCCATCTATCTCGGCGCCGGCAAGGCGGCGAAGAACCCGATCCCGCCGACGATCTGGTCGTACAACGACGACGTGAAGGACTATCCGTACGACCCGGAGAAGGCCAAGGCGTTGCTCGCCGAGGCAGGTTTGGCCGGAGGTTTCGAGACCGACATCTGGGCGATGCCGGTACAGCGGCCGTATAACCCCAATGCACGGCGCATGGCCGAGATGATGCAGGCCGACCTCGCCAAGGTAGGCATCAAGGTCAAGATCGTCACCTTCGAGTGGGGCGAGTACCTCAAGCGGTCGAAAGCCGGCGAGCATGAGATGATCCTGTTGGGGTGGACCGGCGACAACGGCGATCCCGACAACTTCTTGTACGTGCTGCTGGGCTGCGCCGCGGCCACGGGCACCAACCGCGCCCGCTGGTGCTACAAGCCGTTCGACGATCTGTTGGTCCAGGCCAAGCAGTCGTCCGACGTCGCCAAGCGGACCGCGCTTTACAAGAAGGCGCAGCTGATCTTCAAGGAAGAGGCGCCGTGGTTCACGATCGCCCATTCGGTGGTGTTCAAGCCGGTGCGCAAGGAGGTCGTCGACTTCCTCATCGATCCCTTCGGCGGCATGATGTTCTACGGTGTCGATCTGAAGGAGTAGACGCGCGCAACGCGCAGGCGTAAGGACCGGGGGGAGGTTCGCCTCCCCCCGAACCGTCTTTGCGAGGCCGAGGTGCTCCAATTCCTGTTGCGGCGGGTGAGTTTGGTCATCCCGACGTTTTTCGGGGTGACGCTGCTCACCTTCGCTCTCATCCGCCTCATTCCGGGCGATCCGATCGAGCTTCTCGCCGGCGAACGCTCGCTCACCCCGGAGCGCCACGCCGAGATGAAGGCGCGTCTTGGTCTCGACAAGCCGATGCTGGTTCAGTACGGCATTTACATCGTCGACGTGTTCCAGGGCGATCTCGGCAAATCGATCGTCACCAGGGAACCGGTCTTGTCCGAGTTCTCCACCTTGTTTCCGGCGACGATCGAGCTGTCGATCTGCGCCCTCATCTTGGCGCTCGCCGTCGGTTTGCCGGCGGGGATATTGGCGGCGGTACGGCGAGGGTCGGTATTCGACCACTCGGTGATGGGCCTATCGCTCACTGGATATTCCATGCCGATTTTCTGGTGGGGGCTTCTGCTCATCCTCCTGTTTTCGGTCGACCTCGGCTGGACGCCCGTGTCGGGGCGCATCTCGGCGCTCTTCTGGATCGAGCCGGTCACCGGCTTCATGCTCATCGACACGCTGCTGGCGGACGAGCCGGGAGCGTTCACGTCGGCGGTCAGGCATCTCATCCTGCCGTCGATCGTGCTGGGCACGATCCCGCTTGCGGTGATCGCGCGGATGACGCGCTCATCCATGCTCGAGGTGCTCGGCGAGGACTATGTGCGCACCGCGCGCGCCAAGGGCGTTTCACCGCTCCAGGTGGTCGCCGTGCACGCGCTGCGCAACGCGCTGATTCCGGTCATCACGGTGATCGGGCTGCAGGTCGGCGTGCTGCTCAGCGGCGCGATTCTCACCGAGACGATCTTCGCCTGGCCGGGCATCGGCAAGTGGCTGATCGAATCGATCGCCCGCCGCGACTATCCGTCGGTCCAGGGCGGCGTGCTGCTCGTCGCCACCGTGGTGATCACGGTCAACCTGATCGTCGATCTCCTGTACGGCTTCATCAACCCGCGCATCCGCCACGCCCGCTGAGCCATGACTGTCGACTCCGCCACCCTGTCCGCCGCCGCCGCGCCGCCGCATCCGCTTCGGGAGTTCTGGAGCGACTTCAGCGAGAACAAGGGCGCGGTCGCGGGGTTGGTGGTGATCGTCGTCGTCGCCTTCGTCGCCGTGTTCGCCGACGTGCTCGCGCCGCACCCGCCGCACGAGCAGTACCGCGACTTTTTCCTGGCGCCGCCGGTGTGGCAGGAAGGCGGCACCACCGAGTTCCTCCTGGGCACCGACGCGGTGGGCCGCGACATTCTGGCGCGCATCATGCACGGCGCGCGCTACTCGCTGATCATCGGCCTCATCGTCATCACGCTGTCGCTGACCGTCGGCATCGGCCTCGGGCTGATCGCCGGCTTCTTCCGCGGGGTGGTCGAGATCTTGATCATGCGGGCGATGGACATCCTGCTGGCGTTGCCCGCCCTGCTGTTGGCGATCGTCATCGTCGCCATCCTCGGCCCCGGCCTGTTCAACGCCATGCTCGCGATCTCGGTCGTCTACCTGCCGCATCTGGTGCGGCTGACGCGCGCGGCGGCGATCAACGAGCGCGCCAAGGACTACGTCACCGCCTCGAAGGTCAGCGGCGCCGGGCTCTTGCGGCTGATGTTCATCACCGTGCTGCCCAACTGCATGGCGCCCCTGATCGTGCAGGCGACGTTGAGCTTCTCGAGCGCGATTCTCGACGCCGCGGCGCTCGGCTTCCTCGGCATGGGCGCCCAGCCGCCGACGCCCGAGTGGGGCACCATGCTCGCCGACGCCCGCGAGTTCGTGCAGCGCGCCTGGTGGGTGGTGACCTTCCCCGGGCTTGCCATTCTCGTCACCGTGCTGGCGCTGAACCTTCTCGGCGACGGGCTGCGCGACGCCCTCGATCCGCGGCTGAAACGCTGATGGCGCTCCTCGAGATCGAAAACCTCACGGTCGAGTTCGTCGGCCGCAGCGGCACGTTGCGCGCGGTCGACGAGGCGAGCTTCGCGGTCGAGCCCGGCGAGGTGCTCGGCGTGGTCGGCGAATCGGGGTCGGGCAAGAGCGTCGCCATGCTCGCGGTGATGGGGTTGATTGCATACCCGGGCCGGGTCACCGCCGACAAGCTCGTGTTCGACGGCAACGACTTGCTCGCGATGTCGCCGGCCCGGCGCCGTCAAATCACCGGAAGCGACATAGCGATGGTGTTCCAGGAGCCGATGTCGAGCCTGAATCCATGTTTTACCGTGGGCTTTCAGATCATGGAGGCGCTGCGCATTCACGAGGGCGGCGACCGGCGCATGCGCCGCGCGCGCGCTCTCGAGCTGTTGAATCAGGTCGGCATCCCCGCGGCCGCGAGCCGGCTCGGCGCGTTTCCGCACCAGCTTTCCGGCGGCATGAACCAGCGCGTCATGATCGCCATGGCGATCGCGTGCAAACCCAAGCTGCTGATCGCCGACGAGCCGACCACGGCGCTCGACGTCACCATCCAGGCGCAGATCCTCGACCTGTTGCTCGCGCTCCAGCGCGAGCGCGGCATGGCGCTGGTGCTGATCACCCACGACATGGGCGTGGTCGCCGAGACGGCGCAGCGCGTGGTGGTTATGTACGCTGGGCAGGTCGCCGAGCAGCGCGAGGTCGAGGCGCTGTTCAGCGCGCCGCGCCACCCATACACCGACGCGCTGCTGGGCGCGCTGCCCGAGCGCAACGCCGGCGCCCGGCGGCTGCCGACGATTTCCGGCGTCGTGCCGGGGCTCCACGACCGGCCCACCGGCTGCCTGTTTCACCCGCGCTGCCGCTTCGCCGACGCGCGTTGCGCGGCCGAGCCGCCGAAATTGCGTCGGGTCGAGGACAGCCTGGTGCGCTGTCATTATCCCTTGGGCACGCAAGCTGGCGGGGCATGAGCGGCGCCGCGCTGGTCGAGGCCAAGGCGCTGGCGCGTCACTACGAGGTGCGCCGCGGCCTGTTGCGCGGGCGGGCGACGCTCAAGGCGCTCGACGGCGTTTCGTTCACGCTCGATCCCGGCAAGACGCTCGCGGTGGTGGGCGAATCGGGCTGCGGCAAAACGACGCTCGCGCGTCAGCTCACGCTGATCGAGCCGCCCACCTCGGGGCATCTGTACATCGAGGGACGCGATGTCGCCAGCGCGACCAAAGCCGAGATCAGGGTGCTGCGCCGCAAGATTCAGATCGTCTTCCAGGACCCGTTCAGCTCGCTCAATCCGCGCAAGAAGGTCGGCGCGATCATCGAGGAGCCACTGGTCATCAACAGCGCGTTGAGCCGCGCCGAGCGCGCCGAGTGGTCGCGCGACATGATGGCCAAGGTGGGCCTGCGCCCCGAGCACTACGACCGCTATCCGCACATGTTCTCGGGCGGGCAGCGCCAGCGCATCGCCATCGCCCGGGCGCTGGTGCTCAACCCCTCGCTGGTGGTCGCCGACGAGCCGGTCTCGGCGCTGGACGTGTCGATCCAGGCGCAGGCGCTCAACCTCTTGATGGATCTGCAGGACGAGTTCCGGCTCGCCTACGTGTTCATCTCGCACGACCTCTCGGTGGTGCGCCATATCGCCGACGAGGTGATGGTGATGTACCTCGGCCGCCCGGTCGAGCAGGGGCCGGTCGAGGCGATCTTCGGCGCCGCGCGCCACCCGTACACGAAGGCGCTTCTGGCCTCGACGCCGCACGTCGATCCCAGGCAGCGGACCGAGCGCGTGCGGCTCGAGGGCGAGCTGCCGTCGCCCCTCGACCCGCCGCCGGGCTGCGCCTTCAACACGCGCTGCCCCTTCGCCACCGAGGAGTGCGTCCGCACCCGCCCCGAGCTTCGGCCGGTCGACGGCCGGCTGGTGGCCTGCCACCACGCCGAGACGATCGGTTAAGACACCGAGCATTAGGCAGTCGGCTTATGGCTTACGGCCCGCGGCATTGTCTTTCATTTACTGCGCCAGGAACTCGTTCGCGCCTTCGACACGACGCTCGGAAAGGCTCTCAAGTCGATCGTCGAGTGGGCGCTGCGCGCGCCGGGATCTACTGCTTTTCGAACTTCGGCACGGAATCGAGGTCGGTCAGCCACCGTTGCGCCGAGCGAAACCAATATTGAAACTTCGGGGGAAGCTCATCGCGCTGTCGTGCGGTCCCCAGGCGGATGTTAAAGAATTTCGGCCCGTCGCCGACGGACGTCGAGTAAATCGGCGAACCGCATTCGGGACAGAACGTTTGCGCGCGTTGCGCCCCGCTGTCGCCAATCTTGACGTAAGTCTTCGGTTCCCCCGAGAGCAGCCTGAAGTCGTCTTCCGGGACAACGAGGTTGATGCGAAACGCGGAGCCCGACAGGGTTTGGCAATCGGTGCAGTGACAGATGCCGACTTTTTCAGGGTCAATCTCGGCCTCGTAGGTGATGGCGCCGCAGTGGCAGCCTCCGTCGATCTTCATGACCGGCCTCCTTCCCGCTCGACCCGACCGCGTCGGCCGGACCACGCTGACCCAAACGGGCGGGCGCCCGAACCAGCCGGCGACTACCAGCCTCCCCCGCCGCCGCCGCCACCGCCGCCGCCCGCGCCCCCGCCGCCCGACGACGAGCCCGGCGCCATGCTCTTTGAGCGAAGCTCGGTCACCTTCTCGAGCACGCCGAGCTCGTGGCCCATGTAGCCCTTGACCGATTCGATGAGATTGGGGATCAGGTTCGAGCGCCGCTTGAGCTGCACGTCGATGCCGCTCCAGCCCTCGAGCACCATGTTTCTTTGGCGCACGAGCTTGTTGTAGATCACGATGCCCCAACCGAGGATCAGCACGATCACCACTCCGAGCACGCCGAGAAACTCCATCGCCTTACTGTCCGAATTGCGGGTCAGATTTGCCCCGATGATTGATTCGCCGGGCGTTCACACCCCCTAGAATGCCACGAATCGGCGTTCGCCGCACCCCCACTTCGCAAGCGACGCAACGTATACGCACGCCCGATTTGCCCCCCAAGAAACGGGGTCGCATCGAAATCCTTGTGCTATGAGCGCGCGACCGCCATACAAAGCAAAACCGCGAGGGAGCAGTCCCTCGCGGTAATTGTTCACCCGGTCCGGCCGGAAACGGCGCGCCTTACTGAGTCACCTGCTTGAGATAGGCGATAAGATTCTCGACGTCGGCATCGTTCTTGAGTCCTGGGAACGGCATCTTGGTTTTCGCTTTGTCCTTGCCGATGTAGGACCCGATGAAGTACTTCAAGCCCTTCTTTCCTCCCTTCTTTATGTAGGTCCCAAACGTCTCCTCGTTCCACACCAGGCCGGCCTCGCCCGCGGCCTTCATGTCCTTGGAAAATTTGAAGCCTTCGACCGTCCCTGCCTGGCGGCCGAACAGCTCGAACAGGTTCGGCCCGACCTTTTTTTTGCCGCCCTCGGCGACGATGTGGCAGGCCTTGCATTTCTTGAAAACCCTCTCGCCCTTCGCCGCGTCTCCCTGCGCCCAGGCGGCGCCGGTGGCGGCAACCGCGAGCGCGACGGCGAGGCCGAGCACCTTTGCTTTGATCATACAAGCTCTCCCGATGGGATTGAGACCGAAATCTGGGGCCGCACCATATTCGAGAGTGCGGTGCCTGCGCAACCGCCGAGCGCGGCCCTGCGCGCTCAACGGCCCTGGCAGGGTTCCACCGGAAGCCCACGGGCGAGCCAGCCGGCGACAAGCAGCAGCGCGAACCACGCGCTTGTCCAGCCGCCGAACCCCAATCGCTCGCCGCCTCCCGATTCTCGACCCAACTGCCTCGCTCTCAGTAACTGGCCCGGTATTCGTCGGGCAGGAACAACAGTGAATCGGTCTCCTCCCCAAGCGTCGCATGGCAGCCGATACAGAACTCGACGTTTTTCGAGCCCTTGCCGTTGGTGGCGCCGATCACCTTGCCGTCGGGCATCACCAGCGTGTAGCGCCAGTTCCCGCTGGCCGCCTTGAAGCCCGCGGGCATTTTCTCCATCACGAAGAGCGGGCCGGCGAACACCCGTCCGCCGCGCACGACGAAGCTGTCCTTGGCCAGCACCGATCCCGCCGGCAACGCGCCGGCGTTTTCATACTTGCCGTACGCCTTGGCGACGGCGTTGCCGTAGTTTTGCACGAAACGCCCGCCGTGCGTATCCGACACGTAAGACCGGGTGCTGAACCGCCGCCAATCCTGATACTGGGCGGCGATCTCGAGACCCGTCTCCGAAGTCAGCTTCGACTTGGCGTAGCCGGCTTTCAACATCCCCTTGGCGCAGTTGTACGCGGCAATCGCCTCGGCGTCGGTCAGCTCGACCGCAGCCGCGGCGCCGCACGGATTGCACGGATTGCACGCTGCCGCCGCCGCGCACGGATTGCACGGGCTCTTGGCCGCGCACGGATTGCACGCCGCCGCCGCGCACGGGTTGCACGGGCTCTTGGCCGCGCACGGATTGCACGCCGCCGCCAATTGCAGCCGCGGAACGACGCAGTTGGTTGCGCCGCCGGCCGCCGCCGCGCACGGATTGCATGGACTGCATGGTGCACAGGGGTTACAGGGCGCGGCCAACTGGTACAGCAACTTGGTCGCGGGCACGATCGTCAGACCCACCCCAAACGCTATCACAATGGGGATGACGGTGGTCGAGAGGAGCTTGGTTCGAAGGGACATAGCTTCGTTACCTCACCTGTTTTTTCTTGATCGAGGCGAACCCCGAGCGGACGGGCCTTTATCGTCAGGCTCTGACCCAAGGATAAGGAATGGCGCGGCCGATTGGAAAGCCGCTTGGCCCGATTCTCACCAAGAATTGACCGAGCCGCTGTTTTTGTTCACGGCGTTCGCGATCACGATCGCGCGCGGCAACCGCCGCC
>JACZUY010000197.1 GCA_022572945.1 Pseudomonadota bacterium | reverse complement strand
GGGTGTACTCGGAACGGCCGAGCCCCTGCGCCGCCGCCTGCTTGAGCCAGCCGATCGCGGCGGCGTAGTCCTGTTCGACGCCGTCGCCGGCGATCATGCTGTTGGCCAGATTGTGCTGGGCCGCGGCCATCCCTTGCGCCGCCGCCTTGGTCCACCAGGCAACCGCCCGGGCGGGGTCCTGGGCGACCCCCTTGCCCTGGTCGAACAGGATGCCGAGGTT
The DNA here is from genome assembly GCA_022572945.1 of Pseudomonadota bacterium. GTDB lineage: Bacteria > Pseudomonadota > Alphaproteobacteria > JAAXGF01 > JAAXGF01 > JACZUY01. The sequence continues at coordinate 3,837 of JACZUY010000197.1, read as the reverse complement.
GTACTGCGCGCGGGCGTCGCCGGAGCCGGCGAGCGGCTTCCATTCCGCCAGCGCCGCGGCGAAGTCTCCGCGCTGATACGCCTGCCAGCCGGACTCGAAGTCCGCGGCGGCGGGGGACGCCGCCAGCATCAGCGCCGCGGCCAGCACGATCAGCCGATCGCCGATGCGCCGGGCGCCCTTGTGTCCAACCGCTTGCCGACAGTGTCCCATGAGACGCCTCCGTTTGATGGATCGGTTCAATTGATCGACGCGGTGGCCGGCATCTTGGTGGTTCGCGCGCGCAGCACCGCGAGAAGGCCCTCGATGCCGTCGCGCTGAACCACCGACGTGAACTCGGAGCGTTGCGTCCTCACCATCGAGATGCCCTCGACCATGACGTCGATGATGCGATATTGATTGCCGGTGATCCGCACCCGCCAGTCGACGACGATCGGCGGCCCGCTCGGACGGTCGATGCGGGTGCGCACGATCGCGTCCTTGTCGCCAACCTCCCGGGCGCCGGTGATGGTGAGGGACTGGCCGACGTAACCGCCGAACCGCGTCGAGTAGACCTGCACGACGAACTCGCTGAACAGCGCCAGATAGTCGCTCCGCTGTTCCGCGCTGGCGGCGCGCCAGTACCTGCCGAGCACGAAGCGGCCGATGAAGGCGAGGTCGAACCCCTCGGTCAACAGGCCGCGGAACCGGGCCTCGCGCTGGTCGAGCGTGAGGTTCGGCGCCTGCAAGGTGGCGACGGCCTTGTCGCCGAGCTGACGAATGAACTGCGCCGCGCCCTGAACCGTGGTCGCGCCCACGCCGCTCGCCGCGGAGAGCGCGACGACGATCGCGAAGAGCAGAAAATATCGACGCAATTTCATCGATGATCAAAGTACCGTAGGAATCCGCGCCGTCAACACGCGAGCGCGGCTTATCGGCGGGCGGCGAGGTTTGTTTGACACGTTACCGCGGCCAAACCTACACTCGACGCTGCCGCCGGTTGTCCGTTGGGGGGCGAAAAGTGGAACAGCCTGGCGTTCAACGCAAGCTCACCGCCATCCTCGCGGCCGACGTCGCGGGCTATTCGCGGCTCATGGGCGCGGACGAGGAAGGCACGCTCAGAACGCTCACCGCCCATCGCGCGGTGATCGACGGCCTCATCGCCGAGCACCACGGCCGCGTCGTCGGCGCCGCCGGCGACAGCGTGCTCGCCGATTTCGCCAGCGCCGTCGATGCGGTCAAGTGCGCCGTCGAGATTCAGCAGGCGCTCGGCGAGAAGAACGCCGAGGTCGCCGACGCACGCAAGATGGAGTTCCGCATCGGCGTCAACCTCGGCGACGTGATCGTCAAGGGCGACGACATCTTCGGCGACGGCGTCAACGTCGCGGCCCGCCTGGAAGGAATGGCCGACCCCGGCGGCGTCTGCATCTCGCGGTCGACTCGCGATCAGGTGCGCGACAAGCTCCCCTTTACTCTTGAGGATATGGGGGAGCACAACGTCAAGAACATCGCCCGGCCGGTCCGTGTCTTTCGCGTGTTGCTCCCGGCCGTCAAGTCGGTCGCCGGTGAACCCGCGACGGCGGCGGCATCGGCCCTGGCGTTGCCCGACAAGCCGTCGATCGTCGTCCTGCCGTTCGAGAACATGAGCGGCGATCCCGAACAGGAATATTTCTCGGACGGCATCGCCGAGGACATCATCACCGACCTCTCAAAGATCTCGGCGCTCTTCGTCATCGCCCGCAACTCGGCCTTCACCTACAAAGGCAAGGCCACCAAGGTACAGGAGATCTGTCGCGATCTGGGCGTGCGCTATGTGTTGGAGGGCAGCGTCCGCAAGGCCGGCAACCGGGTGCGGATTACCTCCCAGCTCATCGACGGCGCTACCGGGGGGCACCTGTGGGCCGAGCGTTACGATCGCGACCTAACCGACATCTTCGCGGTGCAAGACGATGTGACCCAGAAGATCGTCGCGGCGATGGCGATGAAGCTTACGCGGGACGAGAAAAAACGTATCGCGGGCAGGGGCACGGACAACCTCGAGGCTTACGATTGCTTCTTGCGCGGCCGCGAGCTTACTGGACGCCACACCAAGGAGGCGATCGCGCAAGCGCGGGCGATGCACGAGCGCGCCATCGCGCTCGACCCGAAATTCGCGGCGGCGCATGCGGCGCTCGCGCTGACCGAGGGCTTGGACTACATCAATCAATGGGGTGGGGCGCCCGGGGAAAAACGGCAACGCGCCCATCAACTCGCGCAAAAGGCCGTGGCGCTGGACGAGACCGAGCCGCAGGCGCATCTCGCGCTCGGCGTCATCTACACGTGGATGAAACGGCATGACGAGGCCACCGCCGAGGCGGAGCGGGCGCTCGCGCTCAACCCCAACTTCGCCGCTGCCTATGCGATGCTCTCAGGCAGCCTCCACTACTCGGGACGCTCGGAGGAAGCGCTCGAGAGCCTCGACACGGCGATGCGCCTCGATCCCCACTATCCCAACCTGTACCTGCATTTCGTCGGCCAATGCCATTTCGCGTTGGGGCGTTACGAGGAGGCGATCGCAGCCTTGAAAAGACGGCTCATCCGCAATCCGGATACCGACACATCCCGTGCCTTGCTCGCCGCCGCCTACGGTCATCTCGGCCGCATCGACGAGGCCCGGGCCGAATGGGCGGAGGTCATGCGGGTCAATCCCGAATACTCGCTGGAGCACAAGCGGAAGGTCCTGCCGTACAAGAACCCGGCGGACTTCGAGCGAATCGTCGACGGCCTGCGCAAGGCGGACCTGCCCGAAAAGCTTGAGGACCCTGCGTAAGGCGCGCCTATCCTTTGCACACCGCGAACGCCGCCTCCATCGCGCGGCGGAAGGCGACGGTTTCGTCGGCCTCGTCGATCGCGACGTCGGACCAGCGGAGGGTTTCGCCGGCGGCGACGGCGCGCTTCAGCGCAACGCCGTGGGCGAGGCCGAGCGGCAGGGCGCCCACGGCGACCGAGTCGGCGGCGGGCATGAGTTTGCCGTAGACGGTGTAGCCGCCCTCGCCATCGAGCACCTCGCCGGCTTCCAGGTCGCGCTTGGCGACCGCGCCGACGTCGCCGTTGAACGCGCGCGCGCAGCCCGTGGGCTCGCCGCGCAAGGCCACGGCGGCGACGCTGATGCCGAGCTCGAGGCCGATCAGGTGGTAGGGCTTGTACATCGCCGCGTAGCGGCCCGAATCATCGGTGCCGAGCCCGTACTCGGCGAAGCAGCGCCTGACGTACTCGTCGGGCGCGGCGAAGGTGACGTACACCCCCCAGCGCAGGTCGTCGGCGACCTCGCGGCCGTCGCGCTCGAGGCTCGAGACCACCTCGACCGTGCCCCCGTGGGCGAGCGCGCCGCCGTCGGCGCGCGGCCGGCAGACGTTGGCGAGGCCGCGCGCGCTCGCGGGCGGGAAGTTCAGCCCCTCGGGCTGGGGGCTAAGGTCGCAGGCATTGGCCACCACGGCCATCTCGATCGCCGACTTGGTGCCGTCGAGGAACGAGTTGAACATCTGCGGGTTCATGCCGCCGGCGGCCGCGTCTTCGGCGCTGAGGCCGTAATGGCCCCACACCGTTTCGGGCGTCGATGCGTGGTACTCGGGCAGATACTTCGTGCCCTTGCCGGCGCAGACGATCTCGAACCCGATCGCCCGCGCCCAGTCGACCATCTCGCAGATCAACGCCGGCTGGTCGCCGTAGGCGAGCGAGTACGCCACCCCGGCCCCGGCCGCCCGGCGGGCGAGCAACGGACCCGCGAGCGCGTCGCCCTCGACCGTCACCATGACGACGTGCTTGCCGTGCTCGAACGCGGCGAGCGCATGGGCGATGCCGGCGGCGGGATCGCCGGTCGCC
>JACZUY010000196.1 GCA_022572945.1 Pseudomonadota bacterium | reverse complement strand
CCGGCGCCCGGTCGGTTGGCGCGACGAAGCGTTTTACGGCGACGCGCAGCTCGCCGATGAGCTCAGCGCATACAACCCGCTGGTGCCCAAGGGCGACGAGCTGGTGGCGACGCTGATGTTCGAGATCGACGACGCCGGCCGCCGCGACCGGCTGCTCGCGCGGCTCGGCGGGGTCGAGAACACGGTGACGATCGGCTTCGCCGGCGAAACCGTCGCCGGCGTGCCCGAGGGCGACGTCGCGCGCTCGACCGAAGACGGCCGCGCCTCGTCGGTGCACTTCCTGCATTTCGCTTTCACCCCGGCCCAGATCGCCAGCTTCCGCGAGCCCGGCGCGCGGGTGGACGTCGGCATCGGCCACGCGGTTTACGGCCACATGGCGGTGATGCCCGAGCCCGTGCGCCAGGCGCTCAGCGAAGACTTCGACTAGCGCACTTTCTCACCAATCATCGCCGTTCCCGCGCGCCGCCGAACGCGAAAAGAAACACCACAAAGGCGCCAAAACACCAAGATTCCTGACAAAAACAACAGCTTGGTGTCTTGGTGGTGAACATGCATTTCGACATTCGTGGAGGATTGGGGCCATGACGGCCCGTGCGTCATTCGACCACCTCGTCGGCGTGGACGCCCCAGAGGTGGGCGCGCGGGAGCCAGCCCGTGGCGCCGGCGATCTCGACCCGGCACCAGCCGCCATCGCACGCGAGGAGCCGGCCGACAACGCCGGGCTCGGCCCTGAGCTCGGGCGCCGACGCCGCGTCGGGACGGCGATAGAGCGTGCGCACCCCGCCGGTGACGAGGATCGAGCGGCGCCCCGACAACAGGCTCTTGTGCACCCAGCCCTCGCTGCCGTCGACGTCGCGGACGCGGCGCCACTGCTCGTACTCGGCGACGATCTCGACCGGCAGGTAGCGGCGCTGGAACACCCACTCCACCGGGTATTGCGTGCCGGGGCCGGCGCGCAGGTTGACCTCGTCCGAGCGCAGCGAGGCGAAGCGCGGCAGCGGCGCCGCGCCTTCCCCGGCGGGGGCGGCGTCGAGGGCGGCGACGGTCAGGACGAGGGCGGCGGCGGCGCGCCGGAGAATCAGACTCACGCGCAAAGGCTCCCGGTCAGGCGGCGCGCCACTATAGCCGAGCCCGCGCGGCGGCGCAGCGGCTGGCGGCGATGCGTTGTCTCGTCCCCATACATTTGCTAAACAGGGGCGGCCGGCGCGGGCTCTCGGTGGCCGCGCCCCGCCGCGGGAGACCCTGATGGCCAAGAAAAAACCCCTCGTTGTCGTCACGCGCAAGCTGCCCGAGGTCATCGAGACCCGGATGATGGAGCTGTTCGATGCCCGGCTCAACGACGACGATGCGCCGATGTCGCAGGCCGACCTCATCGCGGCGATGAAGACGGCCGACGTGCTGGTGCCGACGATCACCGACCGCATCGACAAGGCGGTGATCGCGCACGCCAACCCCAACCTGCGGCTGATCGCCAACTTCGGCAACGGCGTCGATCACATCGACCTGGCCTCGGCGCGCGAGCGCAACCTCACCGTGACCAACACGCCGGGCGTGCTCACCGAGGACACCGCCGACATGACCATGGCGCTGATCCTCGCGGTGCCGCGCCGGCTGGCCGAGGGCGAGCGGCTGATGCGCAGCGGCGAGTGGACCGGCTGGAGTCCGACCTTCATGCTCGGCCATCGCATCTGGGGCAAGCGGCTCGGCATCGTCGGCATGGGCCGCGTCGGCACGGCGGTGGCGCGGCGGGCGCGCGGCTTCGGGCTGTCGATCCACTACCACAACCGCCACCGGGCGCCCGAGGAGGTCGAGGCCGAGCTCGAGGCGACGTACTGGGAGAGCCTCGACCAGATGCTCGCGCGCATGGACATCATCTCGGTCAACTGCCCGCACACGCCGGCGACCTACCACCTGCTCTCGGCGCGCCGGCTCAAGCTGTTGCGCCCGCACGCTTACGTCGTCAACACCTCGCGCGGCGACGTGATCGACGAGAACGCGCTCACCCGGTTGCTGCGCGGCGGCGAGATCGCCGGCGCCGCGCTCGACGTGTTCGAGCACGAGCCGGCGATCAACCCCAAGCTCCGCGAACTCGACAACGTCGTGCTTCTGCCGCACATCAGCTCGGCGACGATCGAGGGCCGCATCGACATGGGCGAGAAGGTCATCATCAACATCAAGACCTTCGTCGACGGCCACGCGCCGGCCGACCGGGTGATCGACGCCTATAAGTAATACAAGCTGTCATACGTTGCGCGCTATGATGTATGACACACCGCGCCGCGGTGTCGTTTACCGGCGAGCCCATGAATGGACTCGCCTAATGTTCCCTCAGGCGCCGGGCGGGGCTATCCGGCCCCTTGGCTTTCGCGCCAGGGGGCGCGGCGCGCAGTCGCGCTTACCGCCGAGCCGATGAAGATATCTTCATCGGCTCGGCGGTATTACACGGATTTCAAATGAACAGCATGGCGCCGTCGGCGCTGGCGTCGTTGAGGAAGGTGACGATGCCGCCCTCGCCGATCGAGAAGTCCTGACGCAGGTCGGCGGCCGTGAGGCCGACCGCGCGCAGGCCCATCTCGCACACCAGCATCTTCACGTCGAGCGCGACGCAGGCCGAGAACAGCTCCTCGAAAGTGGCCACGCCGCGGTCTGCGAACTCGGCGTCGCGCTTCGCCGTGCCGGGCAGCGCCTGCCACCCCGGCCGCCCGTCGTCGAGCCTGTGGCCGAGCATGTGGATCGCGCCCATGGTGAAGAACAGCGTCGCCGGCTTGTCGATCGCGGCCGCCGCGGCGGCCATCGACAGCGCGTAATGCACGTGTCAGAATGCGCTGCCGCAAATCAGGCAGGCGAAGCGTATCCCGTCTCGTATTGTGGAGCGTACGCACGAAGATTAGTTCATTGTCCAGCAACGTTGCAATTATGTCACGTGACACGTTAAAATGAGTGCTGACGGTCGCTAAAGGGTTGAATTTCTTGTGGTCCGGGTGTCTCATCGGCTCGCGAATCGGAAACGCTGAAACCCTGCACACATTACCGAGATATGTTCGAACACGAAATCATGCCACCCTTTCTGCGCTTATCCGCTCGCGGGCACCGGAGCAATGTTCACTCGCCTGCGCCAGTGTTCGGATTTTGGTGGTCAAGGTTAAGCGTCGAGGGCCGTGATGGAGAATTGGTCGCGTTAACTCATCCTTTACGCGGCAGGTCGAAAAGAAGTGGGGGACTACAGGGGGGACTACAATGAATAAATTTGCTGCCGGGCATGAGGCTGACGGGGGGTACGCAACTGACCTCAACCGTTTAGAAGGCCAAACAATGACCAAGCCACAGGAAAAGGGGGAAACGGATGATGCGATTGACGTTATTCCACCGGGTTGCACATTGCCAAAGCGTATATTGTTACAGGCTGCATGGGCGTTTGGATTAATCGTTGCAAGCATTATTGGTTTTTGGCCGGTAAAAGCTCTAGTATCAGAAGACTTTACATTGGTCCCATGGGGACTTTTTGTCGTCGGCTTGTTGTTAATGGCACGTGCGGTGGAAGGTAAAGAACAATGGGACAAGAAAATCGGGAGTTAGTAACTCCATCTAAGTGGAGGTTTATTGAACGTGTTCTTGGAGTTGTCGAAAATTTCTTTGGACCAGTCGGAATTAGACTGTTTGCGTTAACGGTATTCTTTGTATTCATGCAAATTTTAATTGATAGGTATGGCGAAAGGGAAGGAACATTTTCACAACTTGCTGGCTGGGCGTTCTTTGTGGCAATGATTGGTTGCCTTGTCGCGGGTGTAATTGTTGTTGTGCAACGCGGCATTAAGTTGGACAGGGTCTCTAAAGAGACTAAACAGGACGATTTACCAATTGAAAATTCATCGCCATGTGGGCCTAACAACAGCAACCCATAGTCCGGGTGGCTGCTGCTCCCAGACTGTGGTCTGCCCCAGAGTTCAAATGAACAGCATGGCGCCGTCGGCGCTGGCGTCGTTGAGGAAGGTGACGATGCCGCCCTCGCCGATCGAGAAGTCCTGACGCAGGTCGGCGGCCGTGAGGCCGACCGCGCGCAGGCCCATCTC
>JACZUY010000195.1 GCA_022572945.1 Pseudomonadota bacterium | reverse complement strand
GCGCCCTGAGCTCGGCGGCCAGCGCCTGGGCCGGAATGACGTGGCCGCCGGTGCCGCCGGCGGCGAGCACCACGAGCCCGCTCATGGCGCGCCCTCGGCGCCGACGCCGCGGCGGGTGAGCGCCAGCACCATGCCCATGCCGAGCGCGACGGCGAGCGTCGACGAGCCGCCGTAGGAGACGAACGGCAGGGTCATGCCGGTCGACGGCAGCAGCGCCAGCGTCACCCCCATGTGGATCAGCGCCTGCAGGCCGAACTGGATGAGAAGCCCGCTCACCGCGAGCACGACGAACAGGCTGCGCGCGGCGAGAACGCGGGCGAAGCCGCGCAGCACGACGAAGCCGAACAGGGCGAGCAGCGCGAGCGTCAGCACGAGGCCGAACTCCTCGCCGGCGACCGCGAAGATGAAGTCGCTGTGGGCGTCGGGCAACGTCTGCTTGACCACGCCCTCGCCGGGACCGCGGCCCACGAGGCCGCCGTTCATGAACGCCTCGAGCGCGGTATCGACCTGGTAGCTGTCGCCCGACGCCGGATCGAGGAAGCGGTCGATGCGGTCGGCGACGTGCGGCAGAAGCAGGTACGCCGCCGCCACCGCCGCCACCCCCAGGCCGCCGAGCAGCGCCACCCAGCCGAGGTGCAACCCGGCGAGGAAGTATTGCGCGAACCACACCGCGGCGACGATCACCGCCATCGAGAAGTCGGGTTGCAGGATGAGAAGCCCGATGACCGCGGCGCACAGGCCGAAGCAGACGAGGTTGGCGGGAACCGCGGGATTGAGCCGGTGCGCCGCGAACAGCCACGCGGCGGCGACGGCGAAGCTCGGCTTGACGAATTCCGAGGCCTGAAACGACAGCGTGCCCAGCCTGATCCAGCGGCGCGCGCCGTTGACCTCGCTGCCGACGAACAGCGTCGCCACGAGCAGCACCAGGCTGACCGCGAGCCCGGCCACCGCCAGCCGCCGCACCGCCGCGGGCGACAGCAGCGATACCGCGAACATCAGCGCCAGCGCCAGCGCGATGAAGGCCAACTGACGGCGCACGAAGTAGAATGAATCGACGCCGATGCGGTCGGCGACCGCCGGGCTCGCCGCCATCGTCAGCACCGCGCCGAGGCCGGCGAGCAGCATCAGCGCCAACAGCGACCAGCGGTCGACCGTCCACCACCAGCGGCCGACGACGCTGTTGTCGTTGCGCGCCAGGGAGATCATGGCCGGTAGCTCCCGGACGCGGCCGAGGCGGCGATCGAATCCTCGGGCTCGACGCGCTCGCCGGGCAGCGCGTCGACGAGCTCGCGGAAGGCGTCGCCGCGCGCCTCGAAGTCGGCGAACTGGTCGAACGAGGCGCACGCCGGCGACAGCAGCACGACCGAGCCTTGGTCGCCCTTGGCCATGGCGGCGGCTTGCGTGACCGCGGACGCGAGATCGCCGCACAGGCTGTGCCGGACCTCGTCGCCGAGCGTGGCGGCGAAGGCGTCGGCCGCCTCGCCGATCAGGAAGGCATGGCTGATGCGCGGGAACTGCGGCGCAAGCGCGGCGATGCCGCCTTCCTTGGGACGGCCGCCGGCGATCCAGTAGACACGGTCGTGGCAGGCCAGCGCCTTGTCCGCGGCGGCGGCGTTGGTCGCCTTCGAGTCGTTGACGTAGAGGACGCCGTCGATGACCACCAGCGGCTCCATCCGGTGGGCGAGCCCGGCGAAGCTTTGCAGGCACGCGCCGGCCACCGGCGCATCGATGTGTATGGCGCGGGCGACGGCGAAGGCGACGGCGGCGTTCTGCCAGTTGTGCGCGCCGGGCAGCACGATCAGCGACGCCAGGTCGGCCGCGGCGGCGGCGTGGCCCTCGGTGTCGTCGTAGAGCGTGCCGTCGATGACGTAGACCCCGCCTGCCACCTTGCGGCCCACCGCCACCGGGATGAGGCGCTGGTCGCCGGCTTTCTCGAGCTCGTCGAAGACGCGCCGGCAGGGCTCGTCGTCGAGGCAGACCACCGCCGTGCGCGGGCTGGTCTGGCGGTGGAAGATGCGCTTCTTGACGGCGACGTAGTCGTCGAAGCCGCCGTGGCGCTCGATGTGGTCGGGGGTGAGGTTCAACAGCGCCGCGACGTCGAAGGTGAGCGAGACCGTCAGGTCGATTTGGTACGACGACATCTCGATCACGTAGACGCCCGAGGCGTAGAGGGGGCCAAGGTCGAGCACCGGAGTTCCGAGGTTGCCGCCGACCTCGACCTCGCGCCCGGCGAGCCGGAGCATGTGCCCGACCAACGCGGTGGTCGTCGATTTGCCGTTGGTGCCGGTGATGCCGACGTAGGCGGCGTTGCGCATGGTGCGAGTCAGGAGCTCGACGTCGCCGATGACCTCGCAGCCGGCGGCGCGCGCGAGCCCGACCACGGGATGGGGTTCGGGGTGGGTCAGCGGAACGCCGGGGCTGAGCACCAGCGAGGTCAGCTCGCGCCAGTCGCAGTCGTAGAGATCGACGAGCGGCACCCCGGCGGCCTCGGCGCGGGCGCGCGCATCCTCCGAATCGTCCCACGCCCAGACCTCGGCGCCGCCCTTGGCGAGCGCTTTCGCCGCCGCCAGGCCCGAGCGCCCGAGCCCGAACACGGCGACCGGCAGACCGGCGAAGGGGAACACCTCGATCATCGCCTCACCTCAGCTTCAGCGTCGCCAGGCCGAGCAACGCCAGGATGATGGCGATGATCCAGAAGCGGATGACGATCGTCGGCTCGGCCCAGCCCTTCTGCTCGAAGTGGTGGTGCAGCGGCGCCATGCGAAAGACCCGCCGCCCGGTGAGCTTGAACGACACCACCTGAACGATCACCGAGACGGTCTCGAGCACGAACAGCCCGCCGATGATCACCAGCACCAGCTCGTGCTTGGTGATCACGCTCACCGCGCCGATCACCCCGCCGGCGGCGAGGCTGCCGGTGTCGCCCATGAACACCATCGCGGGCGGCGCGTTGAACCACAGGAAGCCGAGGCTCGCGCCGACCAGCGCGCCCGACAGCACCGCCAGCTCGCCCGCGCCCGGCACCAGGTGAATCTGCAGGTAGTTGGCGAACACCGCGTTGCCGACGAGGTACGCGATCAGCGCGAACGAGGCGGCGGCGATCATGATCGGCACGATGGCGAGGCCGTCGAGCCCGTCGGTGAGGTTGACCGCGTTTGCGGTGCCGACGATCACGCACACCGCGAAGGGCACGAAGAACCACCCCAGGTTGATCAGCAGGTCCTTGAAGAACGGCACGGCGAGCTTGGCCGCCAGCGGATCGCTCGTGAGCTCCATGATCCACAGCGCGGCGATCACGCCGATCGCGATCTCGACGAGAAACTTCAGCGCCGCCGGCAGCCCCTTGCTCGATCGCCGGGTGACCTTGAGGTAGTCGTCGACGAATCCGACGCCGCCGAAGCCGAGGGCGACCAGGAGCACGACCCACACGTAGCCGTTGGTGACGTCGGCCCACAGCACCGTCGCCACGGCCAGCGCGAGCAGGATCAGGAAGCCGCCCATGGTCGGCGTGCCGGCCTTGTCGATGATGTGACGTTTGGGGCCGTCGTCGCGGATCGGCTGGCCGTTCGACTGCTTGGTGCGCAGCCAGCGGATCAAGATCGGGCCGCAGATGAAGCTCACCACGAGCGCGGTCAGCACCGCGCCGCCGGTGCGGAAGGTAAGGTAGCGGAACAGGTTGAACAGGCCGAAGTCGTCGGCCAGTGGCGCCAGCAGGTTGAACAGCACGGCGCGTCCCTCCCGGCTCAACCGTTGCCCGCGGCGCGCGGCGCCGACGCGCGGTGGCGCGATTTGAGCGCGGCGACGATCGGCGCCAGACCGGTGCCGAGCGAGCCCTTCACCATGACCACGTCGCCGGCTCCCACGGCGGCGACGACCGGGGCCACGAGGTCTTCGGCGCGGGCGGCTTGCCCGGCGCGCATGGCGGCGGGCAGCGCGTCGCGCAGCCGCGCCATGTGCGGACCGACGGTGAACACCAGATCGGCGCGCGCCGCGATCAGCGATTCGGCGAGCCCGACATGGAGGTCGGGCGCCTCGTCGCCGAGCTCGAGCATGTCGCCGAGCACGGCGATGCGGCGGCC
>JACZUY010000032.1 GCA_022572945.1 Pseudomonadota bacterium | reverse complement strand
GGAAGCGCGGCCGATGGTCGAGGTGTTGCGCGTGCGGCTCGTCTGGTCCGAGCCCGCGGCGCTCGACCGCCTGCTCGCGACATTGCCGGAGGGCGGCTAGGGCGATGGGTGCGGGCTGGTTCCGCCGCTCCGTGCTCTACCCGCTCGAGGCGGCGGCGCTGCGGCTGGCGCTGGCGGCGTCCGGCGCCATGGCGATCGACCGCGCCTCGGCGGTCGGCGGCTGGCTGGGGCGCAGCTTCGGCCCGTGGCTGCCGGTGACGCGCTTCGCCCGGCGCAACCTTCGCCTGGCGTTTCCCGACCTCTCTGCGCAAGCGATCGAGGGCGTCGTCCGCGGCATGTGGGACAATCTCGGCCGCGTCGCCGCCGAGTACGCGCATCTCGGCGACATCGACGTCTACGCCGAGGACGGCCGCGTCGAGGTGGTGGGCCGCGAGAACGTCGATCGCCTGCGCGACGCCGCCGGCGGCGGCATCTTTTTCTCGGCCCACCTCGGCAACTGGGAGATCGCGTCGCTCGTCGCGACGCAGAGCGGCGTGCCGCTCACCCACATTTACCGCGCCGCCAACAACCCGTTCGTCGAGCGCCTGCTCAAATCGCTGCGCGCGCCGGTCGGCGGCGTCCATTACCCCAAGGGCGCCGAAGGGGCGAGGAAGCTGATCGCGGCGCTCGGCAAGGGCCGGTACCTCGGCATGCTGGTCGACCAGAAGCTCAACGACGGGATCGCGACGCCGTTCTTCGGCCGCGACGCGATGACCGCGCCGGCGCTGGCGCAGCTCGCGCTCAAGTTCGGCTGCCCGGTGGTGCCGGCGCGCGTCGAGCGGCTCGAAGGCGCGCGCTTCCGGCTCACCGTCTATCCGCCGATGGCGCTGCCGAACACCGGCGACCGCGCGGCCGACGTGGCCGAGACCATGCGCCGCGTGAACGCGCTGTTCGAGACCTGGATCCGCGAGCGCCCCGAGCAGTGGCTGTGGCTCCACCGCCGCTGGCCGGACTGAATTTACGGATTCCAACCACAGGGCAAAGAGCGTTAAGCAGTCAGCAGTCAGCAGTCAGCGGTCAGCGATCAACGATAAGCTGACGGCTGAGAGCTAAAAGCTGATAGCTTTTTCGGTCATTCGCCCGGCATCGGGCCGACGAGGAGCGCCGGGTCGAGGCGGGTCTTGAACAGGTTGACGCGCCAGTCGAGATGCGCCCCGGTGGCCCTGCCCGTGGCGCCGATGCGGCCGATCACCGCGCCCTGGCTCACCCGCTCGCCGACCGCCGCGGTCACCGCGCTCAGGTGCGAGAACACCGAGGTCAGCCCGTGCCCGTGGTCGAGCATCACCGTGCCGCCGGTGAAGTAGAGGTCGTCCTCGGCGAGCGCGACGACGCCGTCGGCCGGCGCGCGCACGGGAGTTCCCTCGGGCGCGGCGATATCGACGCCGAAATGCGGCCGGCGCGGCTCGCCGTTGAGGATGCGCTGGCTGCCGTAGACCCCCGAGATCGGTCCCGTCACCGGCCACACGAAGCCGGCGGCGAACAGCGCCTCGGGCGTGTCACGCGCGCGCACGTCGGCGATCATCGCGTTTTCGCTGCGGATGCGCGCGAGCGCCGCCTCGTCGGGGGTGACCATCGCGGCCGGAAGGCCGTCGATCCGTTGCACCTGGTACGCCCGCTTTTCAATCGCCAGGCTCTCGCGCGTCACGCTGCCGTCCGGGTGGCGGACGACGAGCTCGAACGGCCCTTCGTCGTCGCGCCCGAAGCCGACGAGGAACAGTCCCTCGGGCGACACGCGCACCCGATCGCCGTTGAGCCGCACCTCGGCGTCCGGCTCCGCCTTCCCCAGCACCAGCCCGCCCTGGATCAGCGGTCCGTCGAGACGCAGCTCGTGGGCGGCGGTTGTCGGCGCGAGCGCGAGGAGGGCGACGACGAGCCCGGCGCACAGCTTGATCATTCGAACAGCGTCCCTTGCGAGTGCGCGCCGCCCGGCCGGGCCTTCGCCTGGCGCCGCTTGGGTCTGCCGTCGACCGTGGCGTGGCGTTCGCCGTCGTGGAAGGTGAGCGCGACGCCGATGCCCGGCTTGGCCTCGGTGGCCGAGGCGATCGCGTGGCCGGCGTCGTCGCGCACGAGCACGAAGCCGCGCCTCAGCACCTGCTCGTGGCCGTAGCTCTCGAGCAGCCGCGCCTGGGCCTCGAATCTTCGCCTAGCGTCGTCGAACGCGCGGCCGAGCGCCTGCGCGAGGCGCGGGCCGAGCCCGGCGAGCGCCTCGCGCAAGCGCCCGGTCTCGGCCGCGAGCAAGCCGGGGCGAAGCTCGGGCAGACGCGCGCGCTGGCGCTCGACCAACAGCCGCAATGCGCTCATCAGCCGCTCGGCGGCGGCGTCGAGCCGCTGGACGGCGGTCTCGAGAAGCCGGCGCGGGTCGGCGGGCAGGCCGCGGGCGAGGCCCTTGATCTCGCCGCGCCACGATTCCATCCGCCGCGCCATGCCCGCGACCAGCCGGCCTTCGAGGTCGAGCACCCGGGCCACCAGATCGGCGCGCACCGGCACCGCCATCTCGGCCGCCGCGGTCGGCGTCGGCGCGCGGACGTCGGCGGCGAAGTCGATGAGCGTGACGTCGGTCTCGTGGCCGACCGCCGAGATCAGCGGAATCGCCGACGCCGCCGCCGCGCGCACCACGACCTCTTCGTTGAACGGCCATAGGTCCTCCAGGCTGCCGCCGCCGCGGGCGACGATGAGGACGTCGGGACGCGGCGCCGGCCCGCCGGGCGCGAGCGCGTTGAAGCCGGTGATCGCGGCGGCCACTTCGCCCGCCGCGGCGTCGCCCTGCACGCGCACCGGCCACAACAGGACGCGGCGCGGGAAACGGTCGGCGAGCCGGTGCAGGATGTCGCGGATCACCGCGCCGGTGGGCGAGGTGACGACGCCGATGACCTCGGGCAGATAAGGCAGCGGCTGCTTGCGCGCCTCGTCGAACAGGCCCTCCGCCGCGAGCTTCTTCTTGCGCTCCTCGAGAAGCTTGAGCAACGCGCCTTCGCCCGCCGGCTCGACGCTCTCGACGACGATCTGGTACTGCGAGCGCCCGGCGTAGGTGGTGAGCCGGCCGCTGCACACCACCTCGAGGCCGTCCTCGGGCGCGAACCGCAGGCCCGCGAAGACCCCGCGCCAGCATACCGCGGCGAGCACCGCGTTCTCGTCCTTGAGCGTGAAGTACACGTGGCCCGACTGCGGCCGGCGCAGGCCCGAGACCTCGCCGCGCACGCGCACCCGCTCGAACCCGCCCTCGATCGAGCGCTTCACCGCGGCCGACAGCTCGCTGACGGTGTACTCGGGGATGTTGCCGGCGGTGGCGGTCGGGGCGTCGGGCATGGCGCGGTTTGGCATTGTCGGCGCCTATGATACAAGGGGCCCGGCCGGGAGCAAGGCCGGCGGGGGAGACGGCGCGATGAGGGTCCTGGTGGTCGGATCGGGCGGGCGCGAGCACGCGCTGTGCTGGTCGCTCGCCGCCTCGCCGCTCGCCGATTCGCTTTTCTGCGCGCCGGGCAACGCCGGCATCGCCAACCTCGCCGAGTGCGTGGCGGTCGCGGCCGGCGACATACCGGGCCTGCTCGCCGCCTGCCGCGAGCGCGCCGTCGACTTCGTCGTCGTCGGCCCCGAGGCGCCGCTGGTGGCCGGCCTCGTCGACCGGCTCGAGGACGCGGGGATCAAGGCCTTCGGGCCGACCGCGGCGGCCGCCGCGCTCGAGGGCTCGAAGGGCTTCGCCAACGACCTCTGCGCCAAGTACGGCATCCCGACCGGCGCCTACGCGCGCTGCCGCGACGCCGCCGCGGCCAAGGCCTACATCCGCGAGCGCGGCGCGCCGATCGTGGTCAAGGCCGACGGGCTCGCCGCGGGCAAGGGCGTGGTCGTCGCCGAGAGCGTCGACGAGGCGCTCGCCGCGGTCGATGCGCTCCCGGCGAGCGTCGGGGACGCCGCCTCGGAGCTGGTGATCGAGGAGCGGCTCGTCGGCGAGGAGGTGAGCTTCTTCGCGCTCGTCGACGGCGCGACCGCGCTGCCGCTCGCCGCCGCCCAGGACCACAAGCAGGTGGGCGAGGGCGAT
Source organism: Pseudomonadota bacterium (assembly GCA_022572945.1). Taxonomy (GTDB): domain Bacteria; phylum Pseudomonadota; class Alphaproteobacteria; order JAAXGF01; family JAAXGF01; genus JACZUY01. The sequence continues at coordinate 11,925 of JACZUY010000032.1, read as the reverse complement.
ACCGGCCCCAACACCGGCGGCATGGGGGCGTATTCGCCGGCCCCGGCGGTCGACGCGGCGCTCGCCGACGACATCATGGCGCGCATCGTGCGGCCCACGGTGGCGGCGATGGCGGCCGAGGGCCGGCCTTTCAAGGGCGTCCTCTACTGCGGCCTGATGCTCACCGACGACGGCCCCAAGCTGCTCGAATACAACGTCCGCTTCGGCGACCCCGAGGCGCAGGTGATGGCGCCGCGGCTGATGTCGGACCTGCTGCCCGCGCTCGTCGCCGCGCGCGACGGCGTGCTCGACAAGTTTCACCTGCGCTGGCGCGACGAGGCGGCGCTGTGCGTGGTGATGGCGACCAAGGGCTATCCGGGGCCGTACGACACGGGCTCGGTGATCGGCGGGCTGACGGAGGCCGGAAAGCTCCCCGGCGTCACGATATTTCATGCCGGCACCAGGCTCGTGGACGGCCGGATTACCGCCGCCGGCGGGCGCGTGCTCGGCGTCACCGCCACCGGCGCGACGATCGCCGAGGCGCAGGCGCGCGCCTACGCCGCGGTCGACACGATCGACTGGCCGGCCGGCTTCTGCCGCCGCGATATTGGATGGCGGGCGGTGGGGCAATCGTAATATTTTCTTGAGAACGCCCGGTGACGGCGAACGCAATTCAAAACGCCTCACTCAAATGTTGTAGCAACTCTTTGACGTCGATCTTCGCGATCCGATCCGGTCTTAGGCGGTCGATCACGTGTAAATCCTCTTCCTGGAGTGCAGTAAGGCAAAATTCACCAAAGAGATTCGTCTCATAAGAGAGGCCCTTAAGTCGGTCAAAGAACATATAGTTGTCCCCGTTTGTAACCACGACAAATCGGACACCCCGCTCGTAAGCGTAGTTGTAAGCTTGTTGGATTGCTCCCTGGGCGTTGTAAGTGCTCAAATTCCAGTCCCGTTTCACCTCGACAACAATAGCGGGTTTGCCGTCAGCAAAGACAGTAACGTCGACTCGGCCTTGCCGGTAACGAATGTCGCGGTGTTTCGCGTAGCCCAAAGAAGACAAAAAGTCCTCGACGAGCGACTCATTTGCACGTTCTTTATGTTCCGGGTCTTTTTGCAGGAGTTCAACTGATCTAATCACCTCTTCGAGCCAATCCGGGCGAACATATTCGACCCGATCGATCGGCGAACGCACGGATGGTTCCCCCAGTAGCCGACGAATGTAAAGCGGAACGTCGTTCTGCAACGTGCCCACAGTCCCGTATGGCTGCCAGCCAGTTTCACCCGGCTCGACGAGGTTCCGACGCGGGGCGTAGGAAGTGTGCCTCCATTCGACTTCTCGCAAATGCGAGTACCACTCGTTATGGTCTTCTGTACCAGTGTCATGGAGCTGGTTTTTGTGTTTGTAGCCAGATTTGACGATGCCCACGCCAAACAGCCCAGCGTTCGCGTTGTTGACAGCCACGTAATCTCCGTCAGAAAGAGCTAAAAACTTTCTGAAAGAATCGAGCGCGCTCTGTTCATTGGGAAATTCGTGGGACCGAATAGCGTCTTCAATTTCGTCCATAGACATGCCGGTAAGGTCATCGTGCATCCAGCCGATGGCTATATACCCGCCGTCGCGAAACTTTTCCCAAGCGTATTGTTTTCTACCTGGGATATGGGTGGGTGAGATGGTTACAAACTTCGGCATCGTATCCGCCGTGATAGGCCATATCGAAAATTTATCAAGGAGGTCGTGCCACTGCAACAGCCTATTTGTCGTCTGCAACCGCGCCAAGATGCTGCCATCGCCAAAAATACTTTCAACGGAACTGTTGCTTACCCTTTTTGCATTGCCTTCGCCCGCCTCACTGTGCGCACAAAGCGAGCTTCGCGCTAATGCACATGCACAGCCCACACGTTAGAGGCTGCGTTCAATACCCCCCTATCGGCGCAAACCGGCGACGATGGCGAGGTAGTCGGGGTGGTCGGGGGCGATGAAGCCGTGGCGGACGAAGAAGTCGATGTTGACGAGGTTGCAGTTGAACTTGAAGTCGCGGGTCTCGCGCGTCACCTCCATCACCTTCGCGACCGGCCACAGGGTGAACTCCTCGATCTCGCCGTCGGCGTTCCGGGGCTCGAAATCGGCCGGCATCTCCATGTCGAACGCGAACTGGACGTCGGGCTTGAGCCCGTCGGGGGTCTCGTGGCAATAGCTCACCGCGCCGACGGCGACCGCGGCCGAGGCGATCCCGGGCGGCACGCCGGCCTCCTCCCCGGCCTCCTTGACGACGTTTTCCAGCAGCCCGATGCCGATCGGCTGGCCGCCGGCGACGAAGTTGTCGAGCAGGCCCGGGTAGGTGTGCTTGCCGGCGCTGCGCCGGGCGATCCACATGCTGACCTCGGGGCCGTCGCGCACGAACCCGTTGACGTGCACCCCGTAGGCGCGGACGCCGAACAGCGGGACCGCCGCGCGCTCCATCCGCAGCAGGGGCTCGGCGGCGAACCCGGTCGCCACCGGATACATCTCGCCGCGCCAGCCCGGCACCGCGCCGTCCTCCGCGAGGCGCTGGAGCGCCGCGTCGACGGCTTGCGATCGCGCGTCGAAGCCGTCGAGGCCGGGGTCGAGCGAGACCGCATCGTCGGCCACGCGGAAGACCCCGGGGAACCCGCGCAGGCGCCCGGCGAACGCGCGCTTGACCCAGCCGACGCGCTGGCCCGCCACGGTGAACGGCACGAAGCGCGACAGGTCGTGCGCGTTGCACTCATCGATGCGGTCGAGAAAGCTCATCTTCAGACACTTGTTTCCATTCAGGAGATTCGCAACCGCCGGCGCGGCTCCTATCGATCGCGGTAATGACCCTCGACCGAGAGGATCAGCAATCTCTCCCCCTCCACCTTGTAGACGAGGCGGTCCTTGTGGCTGAGACGGACCGACCAGGACCCCGACAGGTCCCCGCGCAACGCTTCGGGCTTGTGCAGCCCCGTGAACGGTTCCTCGACGAGGTGGGAGACGACCTCGACGACGCGGTCGAGGAGCTCGGGCCGCTTCCTCGCCATGAGCGCCAGTTGCCGGCGCGCCTGCCGGGAGAAGCGAGGACGCAAGGACGGCGACGCCACGGGACTACGCCTGGTCGGAAATCAGGTCCTCCAACGCTTCGCGCGAGAGCTCGTCCAGCTCCTTGAAGTCGTCGGCGCCCTTGATGCGCTCCACGGCGCCCGGAATCGACTGGATATGGAGCGTCTCCTCGATCGCCTCCCAGTCCTCGGCGGCGACGATCACCACGTCGCCGCCGCGGCGTTTGATCCGCGCGGGGATGCGACTGCGGCGGATTTGGTCGCAAAGCCGCTTCAGGTGATTGCGGGCCTCGGAGTAGCTGACGACGTACACCGGACGCTTCCTTGACAAGAAATTGTACAACTTATATCTGGCACCGATCACGCCTCGCGTCAATCCCGCGCGCGCCTTCAGCGGCGTCAGCCGCATCCCGACGCTGTTCGTCTTCGACCGCGACGGTCGCGTGGTCTATGATTTCGTCAATCCGCGCGGCGCGACCGGGACCAACGCCCCTGCCGAGTTGCCCGCGGTGATCGAGCCGTTATTGTGAGGCGCGGCATCCCCGCCGCCCAAACCGGAGGACCCCGCCGATCGACCACCTGCCGCTGATGGCCCGCTTCAACGCCTGGGTGAACGGCCGCGTCTACGACTGCGTCGCCGGGCTTTCGGACGCCGCGTACCGCGAGGACCGCGGCGCGTTCTTCGGCTCGATCCACAACACGCTCAACCACCTGCTCGTGGTCGACCGGCTGTGGACGCGGCGCATCGAGGGCGTCGACCACGGCATCCGCGCGCTCGACCAGATCCTCCACGACGACTTCGAGGGCCTGCGCGCGGCGCGCGCCGACGAGGACGAGCGCCTCATCGCCCTTGTCGACCGCCTGGGCGCGGACGGCCGGCTCGGCGAACCGGTGCGCTACACGCGGATCATCGGCCCGGGCCCGCAGGAGACGCGCTGCGACCACATCCTGATCACGCTCTACAACCACCAGACCCACCACCGCGGCCAGGTGCACGCGATGCTCACCCAGGGGGGCGTGACGCCGCCGCCGCTCGACGTGGTCTTCTTCCTCGAGGAGCTCGGTCTCAGCTAACGCGTAATCTAAACGTGTGGACTCGTTCGAATCGGCCGAGAGGCCTGGCACAGCCTGATGCTCCCGCCCTATATTGGGCGCGAGGGATCAGGCGTTGCTCAAGACTCTGCTCGTCATCGCGCTCGTCGCCACGCTCGCCGTGCTCGCCGCCGGTATGTTCGCCATGCTGCGCGGCGGCGCGTTCAACAAGAAGTACGGCAACAAGCTGATGCGCGCGCGCATCGCGGCGCAGGCGCTGGCGATCGCGATCCTGCTGGCGCTGTTCATGGTCGGCGGCGAGTAATACCATCGGTCATCAAGAATGACCGATGGGCGTGCAATCGGCACGCAGCCTTGACGTAAGCATAAGCGGCGGCGGCCAATTATTGCGACCAAGGCCGGCGCGCTTGCCAGCGGTCATTATGACCGCTGGAATTACACCGGGGGCCGACGAAGATGGTCAAGCTCACGCGTATCTACACCCGCGGCGGCGATTCCGGCGAGACCTCGCTGGGCGACGGCGCGCGCGTCGCCAAGCACGATCCGCGCGTCGCCGCCTACGGCGCGGTCGACGAGGCCAACGCCGCGATCGGGGTGGCGCGGCTGCACGTCGCCGGCGCCGTCGACGAGATGTTGCAGCGCATCCAAAACGACCTTTTCGACCTCGGCGCCGACCTCTGCCGGCCGGGCGACGACGCCGAGGGCGCGTTGCGCATCGGCCAGGCGCAGATCGACCGTCTCGAAAGCGAGATCGACGCGGTCAACGCGCGGCTCCGGCCGCTCGACTCCTTCGTCCTGCCCGGCGGCACGGCGGCGGCGGCGCAGCTCCATCTCGCGCGCACCCTCGCGCGCCGCGCCGAGCGCGAGATCACCGCGCTCGCGCAAGCCGAGCCGGTCAATCCCCTGGCGGTCAAATACATCAACCGCTTGTCGGACCACCTGTTTGTCCTCGGCCGCCACGTCAACGACGACGGCGCCCTCGACGTTCTCTGGATACCCGGCGCGAATCGCTGATCGGGCGGCGTCGTTTCGCGCCCGCGACGCAGCGCGCACAAGACGCCGTCCGGGGGGTCCCGGCGGCGCGGCTGGAGGGCCGGAAATGCTTGGCGAACCATCCGACTCCGCGTTGACAGCATTCGGGCGCGCGGCTAGTGTGCGGCCGCGAAATGACCCCGGCGCGCGCGCCCGGCGCGGGCGTTTTTTCCAGCCGTCGCAACGCTCAGCGCGGAGCTGTCCCGAATGAAAGTGCTCGTCGCCGTCAAGCGGGTGATCGACGCTTACGTCAAGGTGCGCGTCAAGGCGGACCAGACCGGGGTCGAGACCGCCAACGTCAAGATGTCGATGAACCCGTTCGACGAGATCGGCGTCGAACAGGCGGTGCGCCTCAAGGAAGCCGGCACGGCGAGCGAGATCGTCGCGGTGTCGCTGGGCGCGTCGCAGTGCCAGGAGACGATCCGCACCGCGCTCGCCATGGGCGCCGACCGCGGCATCCTGGTCGAGACCGACGCCGAGCTGCAGCCGCTCGCCGTGGCCAAGCTGTTGAAGGCCGTGGTCGCCGACGAGAAGCCCGACATCGTGATCCTCGGCAAGCAGGCGATCGACGACGATTCGAACCAGACCGGGCAGATGCTGGCGGCGCTGCTGGGCTGGGCGCAGGGCACGTTCACCTCGAAACTGGTGATCGACGACGGCATCGCGACGTGCACGCGCGAGGTCGACGGCGGGCTCGAGACGGTGTCGCTCAAGATGCCGATCGTCATGACCACGGATTTGCGCCTCAACGAGCCGCGCTACGCCTCGCTGCCCAACATCATGAAGGCCAAGAGGAAGCCGATCGACGTGAAGACGCCCGACGAGCTGGGGGTCGATATCGGCCCGCGCATCTCGGTGCTCAAGGTGGTCGCGCCGGCCAAGCGCGAGGCGGGCGTCAAGGTCGCCGACGCCGCCGAGCTGGTCGCCAGGCTGCGCGACGAGGCGGGGGTGATCTGATGGCTGTTCTGGTCTACGCCGAGCACGACAACGCCGAGCTCAACGAGGCGACGCTGCGCGCGATCGGCGCGGCGGCAGCGATCGACAGCGACATTCATGTCCTCGTCGCCGGAGCGGGCTGCGGCGGCGTCGCCGAGGCCGCGGCCCGGGTCTCGGGCGTGACCAAGGTGCTGGTCGCCGACGACGCGGCGTACGCGCACCAGCTCGCCGAGAACGTGGCGCCGCTCATCGCCCAGCTTGCGCCCGCCTACAGCCACGTTGTCGCGGCGCACAACTCGAGCGGCAAGAACGTCATGCCGCGCGCCGCGGCGCTGCTCGACGTGGCCCAGGTGTCGGACATCGTCGCGGTCGAATCGCCCGACACCTTCGTGCGGCCGATCTATGCCGGCAACGCCTTGGCGACGGTGCGCTCGAGCGACGCGATCAAGTTCGTCACCGTGCGCACCACCGCCTTCGCGGCGGCCGCCGCCGAGGGCGGTTCGGCACCCGTCGAGGCGGTCTCGGGGCCAGGCGATTCGGGGCTGTCGAGCTTTGTCGGCCAGCGGCTCTCGGACTCCGAGCGGCCCGAGCTCACCAGCGCGCGCATCGTCATTTCGGGCGGCCGCGGCATGCAGTCGGGCGAGAACTTCCGTATGCTCGAGGAGGTCGCCGACATGCTCGGCGCCGCGGTCGGCGCGTCGCGCGCCGCGGTCGACGCCGGTTTCGTCCCCAACGAGTACCAGGTCGGCCAGACCGGCAAGATCGTCGCCCCCGAGCTGTACATCGCGGTCGGCATTTCGGGCGCCATCCAGCACCTCGCCGGGATGAAGGACTCGAAGGTGATCGTCGCCATCAACAAGGACGAGGAAGCGCCGATCTTCCAGGTCGCCGACTACGGCATCGCCGGCGACCTGTTCAAGGTCCTGCCCGAGCTCAAGGCCGCGCTCGAGAAGTCGCCGCCCAAGCGCTGAGCGGCGACACAGGTTGAACCGTACAGGGGGCGTCCACGCAATGATCGAAAAAATCGGCGTCATCGGCGCCGGGCAAATGGGCAACGGCATCGCCCATGTTTGCGCGCTCGCGGGGTTCGAGATCCGGCTGATCGACGTCTCGAAGGAGCGGGTCGACAAGGCCCTCAAGACGATCGAAGCCAACCTCGGCCGTCAGGTGCAATCGGGGAAGATCACCGAGGCGGACAAGAAGGCGGCGCTCGGGCGCGTGACGCCGGTCGGCAAATTCGACGACCTCGCCGATTGCGACCTGGTGATCGAATCGGTGACCGAGGACAGGGAGGTCAAGCGCGACACCCTGAAGCAGCTCTGCGCCGTGCTCAAGCCCGAGGCGATCATCGCCACCAACACCTCGTCGATCTCGGTCACGCGGCTCGGCTCGGGCACCGACCGGCCGGGAAAGTTCGTCGGCATGCACTTCATGAACCCGGTGCCGGTGATGAAACTGGTCGAGCTGGTGCGCGGTCTGGCCACCGACGAGGAGACCTTCAACACGGTCCGCGAGCTCGCGGTCAAGCTCGGCAAGACGCCGGTGAGCGCCGAGGACTTCCCGGCCTTCATGGTCAACCGCGTGCTGCTGCCGATGATCAACGAGGCGGTCTACACGCTGTACGAGGGCGTCGGCTCGGTCGAGTCGATCGACATCGCCATGCGACTCGGCGCCAACCACCCGATGGGGCCGTTGGAGCTCGCCGACTTCATCGGGCTCGACGTGTGCCTGGCGGTGATGCAGGTGCTGTACGAGGGCCTCGCCGACTCGAAGTACCGGCCGTGCCCGCTGCTGGTCAAGTACGTCGAGGCGGGCTGGCTGGGCCGCAAATCGGGGCGCGGCTTCTACGATTACTCGGGCGATACGCCGACGCCGACGCGTTGAGCGTTCTCGGCACGCGCCTGTCCTCGGGCCCGAAGCCTTCCGCGAGCTCGAGGGCGGCCTGGAGCTTGGTTTCGGCGATGGCGTCGTTGCCGTGCTGGTGCGATCTCATGGCCGCATCCATGGGACGCCGCGATTCGCCGATGTAGTGGCGGATGACCGCGACCGCCGCGTCCGAGTCCCACTCGGCGGGCCCGATCATCCGCCCGACCTCGTTTCCGTCGCGGTCGATCAGGATCGTGGTCGGCAGTCCGGAGACGCCGAGCGCCACCCGCGAGCGCTCGGTTCGATCGATGTAGATATCGAGATGCTTCAGCTTGAGCCGTTCGAAGAAGCGGGATACAAGCGTCAACCCGCCGCGGTCCTGGCTCAGCGCCACGACCTCGAAGCGCGGCCCGCCGAGCCGCGCCTGGAGGCGGTCGAGCGACGGCATCTCGCGTACGCACGGCGGGCACCAAGTGGCCCAGATGTTGAGCAGCACGACCTTGCCGCGGAAGTCCTCCAGCGTGAGCGCGCGGCCGTCGGCGCCGGCAAACGAGATGTCGGGCATTGGCGAGGGCGGTTTCGCGTACTCGAAGCCGGGCATCGTCGGCGCGCCCGTAGCCGCGGCCGGAAAGCTTGATTGCCCGACGAATGCGGTCACAATGGCGGGCGCCACCAAGCGCGACAGGGCGACGACGATGTTTCGCATACACCTCTCCAGCGTGTCCGGGGGCGGGCCATGAACGCCAAGACCAAGCCCGATGCCGCTGCGACCGGCGACGCCAACCCGATGTGGGGCGGCCGCTTCGCCGCGGGCCCCGATTCGCTGATGACCGAGATCAACGCCTCGATCGGCTTCGACAAGCGGCTCTACGCCCACGACATCGCCGGCTCCAGGGCCCACTGTTCAATGTTGGTGGCGCAAGGCATCGTGACAAGTGAGGACGGCGCCGCCATCCTCGCCGGGCTCGACCGGATCGAGGGCGAGATCGAGCGCGGCGAGTTCGCCTTCGACGCCGCGCTCGAGGACATCCACATGAACATCGAGGCGCGGCTCGACGAGATCGTCGGCGAGGCCGCCGGGCGGCTGCACACGGCGCGCTCGCGCAACGACCAGGTGGCGACCGACCTGAGACTGTGGCTGCGCGACGAGATCGACCGGCTCGACGGCGGCCTCAAGGCGCTGCAGGCGGCGCTGATCGACCAGGCCGAGCGCCACGCCGCGACGGTGATGCCCGGCTTGACGCATCTGCAGGCGGCGCAGCCGGTCACCTTCGGCCATCACCTGATGGCCTACGTCGAGATGTTCGGACGCGACCGCGGCCGCCTCGCCGATGCGCGCGGGCGGCTCAACGAGTGCCCGCTGGGCGCGGCGGCGCTCGCCGGCACCTCGTTTCCCATCGACCGCGAGGCGACCGCCAGAGCGCTCGGCTTCGACCGGCCCTGCGCCAACTCGATGGACGCGGTTTCCGACCGCGACTTCGTCGTCGAGTTCCTCGCCGCCGCGGCGCTCGCGGCGGTGCACCTTTCGCGGCTCGCCGAGGAGCTGGTGATGTGGGCGTCGGCCCAGTTCGGTTTCGTCAGGCTTTCCGACGCGTTCACCTCGGGCTCGTCGATCATGCCGCAGAAGCGCAACCCCGACGCCGCCGAGCTGGTGCGCGGCAAGACGGGCCGCGTCATCGGCGCCTTCGTCGCGCTCGCGGTCACGCTCAAGGGCCTGGCGCTGGCCTACGGCAAGGACATGCAGGAGGACAAGGAACCGCTGTTCGACGCCGTCGACAATTTGGCGCTCAGCATCGCCGCGACGGCGGGAATGGTGGGCGACATGGAGGCCGACGCCGCCGCCATGCGCGCCGCGGCGGAAGCCGGCTACGCCACCGCCACCGATCTCGCCGACTGGCTGGTGCGGCGCCTCGACCTGCCGTTCCGCGACGCGCACCACGCCACCGGCCGCATCGTGCGTCTGGCCGAGGAGCGCGGCGCGACCCTCGCCGAGCTGCCGCTCGAGGCGCTTCGCGAGGTCGAGCCCGGAATCGACGAATCGGTGTACGAGGTGCTCGCGGTCGAGCGCTCGGTCGCGAGCCGCGCCAGCCTCGGCGGCACCGCGCCCGAGCGCGTGCGCGAGGCCGTGGCCGCGGCGCGGGAGCGCTTCCTGTGAGGTGGCCGTTGCTCGTCGCCGTGGTCGCGGCGCTGTTGCTGGGCGGGCTCTCCGCGTGCGGCAAGAAGGGCGCGCTCGAATCGCCGCCGCAAAGCGCGATCGAGGCGCCGGGCGAGGCGCGGCCGGCATGAACCATTTCGAATATCGCGACGGCGCGTTGTGCGCCGAGGACGTGCCGCTCGACGACATCGCGGCCGCGACCGGCACGCCGTTCTACTGCTATGCGACGGCGACGCTCGAACGCCACTACCGGGTGTTCGCCGACGCCTTCTCGGGCGTGCCGGCGACCGTGCTGTACTCGCTCAAATCGAACGCCAACCTCGCCGTGGTGCGCACCTTCGCCCGGCTCGGCGCGGGCGCCGACGTGGTTTCGGCGGGCGAGCTGCATCGCGCGGTCGCGGCCGGCGTGCCGGGCCGGCGCATCGTCTTCTCGGGGGTCGGCAAGTCGCGCGAGGAAATGGCTTACGCGCTCGACGCCGGCATCCTGCAATTCAACGTCGAATCGCTCGACGAGATCGAGGCGCTCGACGCGGTCGCGGTTTCGCAAGCGCGCCGCGCCCAGGTGGCGCTGCGCATCAACCCCGATGTCGACGCGCGGACGCACGAGAAGATCACCACCGGGGTGCGCGCCAACAAGTTCGGCATCGCCCGCGACCTGGCCGGCGAGGCGGCGGCGCGCGTCGCCGCGTCGTCCGCGCTCGAGCTCGTCGGGCTCGCGGTGCACATCGGCTCGCAGCTCACCGAGCTGGCGCCGTTCGAGGCGGCGTTCGCGCGACTGGCGGCGCTGACCCGCGCGCTGCGCGCCGAAGGTCACGCGATCGAGCGGCTCGACCTCGGCGGCGGCCTCGGCATCCGCTATCGCGACGAAAATCCGCCGTTGCCCGACGTCTACGCCGAGATGGTCAAGCGCGAGACCGCCGGGCTCGGCTGCGAGCTTCTGCTCGAACCCGGCCGCATGATCGTCGGCAACGCGGGCGTCCTGGTGACGCGCGTGCTCTACGTCAAGGAAGCGAGCGAGCGCCGGTTCGTCATCGTCGACGCGGCGATGAACGACCTCTTGCGCCCGGCCCTCTACGATGCGTATCACGCCATCGAGCCGGTCCGCGAGCCGGCGCCCGGGGCGGCGTACGCGCCGGTCGACGTGGTTGGCCCGGTGTGCGAGACCGGCGACACCTTCGCCCTCGATCGCCCGCTGCCGCCGGTCTCTCCCGGCGATCTCCTGGTTTTTCGCAGCGCCGGCGCATACGGTGCGGTGATGGCTTCGACCTACAACGCGCGTCCGCTGGTGCCCGAGGTGCTGGTCAACGGCGACCGCTTCGCGGTCGTTCGGCGGCGCCCTGACTTCGACGAGATGGCGGCGTTGGAGAGCCTTCCCGACTGGCTCGCCGACGCGCCCGCGCGCGCGCGGGGGGCGGCGTGAGAATGCCCGCCGCCGAGGCGCTGTCGGCCGCGGTGCGCCGCCGCCTGTGGCTCGCCCGGCTGGCGCTCACGTGGGAGCGGATGTGGCCGGCGCTGTGGCCGGCGACCGGGATTGCGGGGCTGTTCGGCGCCGTCGCCCTGTTCGACGTCTGGTCGCTGGCGCCGGGCTGGCTGCACGCGGTCGCGCTCATGGCCTTCGGCGCCGCGTTCGCGCTTACGCTGGCGCGTGGTTTGCGCACCCTCCACCTTGCCACCGTGGCGGACGCGGTGCGCCGTCTCGAGGCGGCGAGCGGTCTCCGCCACCGGCCGCTCGCGGCGCTTGCCGACAGGCCCGTCGCGGGCCCCGGCGATCAGGCGGCGCAGGGCCTGTGGCGACTGCACCTCGACCGCGCGGCGCGATCGGTGCGGCGGCTGCGCGGTCGAGG
>JACZUY010000194.1 GCA_022572945.1 Pseudomonadota bacterium | reverse complement strand
GACGTTTATCGATCCGGACAATCCGGATTCGGCCTTCGACGCCGAGGTCGGCATCACCGGCGCCCGCCTGGCCGTGGCCGAAACCGGATCCCTCGCCCTCGACTCGGGCTCCGTGCAGCGACGGATGGCCAGCCTGGCGGTCAGCGTTCACATTGCGATTCTGCGTACCGATCAGATCGTGGCCGACCTGGTCGACTGGGCCGAGGCGATCGGCAACGCGCCGCCGGCGCTGTTCCGCTGGCGCGGCCGGGCGCACCGCGTGGCGCGCGCCGAGGGCCCCGAGCGCCTCGCCGCCGAGTGGTGGCGCGAGTGCGACGCGCGCGACTTCCGCGACTACTACCGCGTCGAGGACGAGGACGGCGGGCGCTACTGGCTCTACCGCCACGGTCCCTTCGATGCGCGCGGCGCGGCGCGCTGGTACCTGCACGGGATTTTCGCGTAGACTTGTCAATCAAAATGCATGCAAAATGATTGCATATGGTGAAACGGATTTCGGAGGCGAGACATGGCCAGCGTGACGATACGCAATCTGGACGACGACGTGGTTGCTGCTCTCAAGCAGCGGGCGAAGGCAAACAACCGCTCGCTCGAGGCCGAGCTGCGGGTGGTTCTGGTCCGCGCCGTGCGCGGATACGACGCGGAGGAATTCCTCGCCTTGGCCGACCGCATCAGAGCAATGACCCCTAAGGATCGCCCCCAGACCGACAGCGTGGAGCTCCTGCGTGAGGATCGCCGGCGGTGAGCGTCGTCGTCGATGCCAGCGTCGCCGTCAAGTGGTTCGTCGAGGAGCCGCTGTGGGAAGAGGCCAGGCGGCTCGTCGAGCGTCGCGAGACGCTCTATGCGCCGGACCTTCTTTTCGCCGAGGTCACGAACGCGGCGTGGAAAATGGTCGGGCGCAACGAGATCGGCCGTGCTCAGGCCATGACCATGGTGGCGGCGGTCGGCGATCCGCTTTCGCGGGTGTTCCCGTCTTCGCAGCTTCGCGACCGCGCGCTCCAAATCGCCTTGGACCTCGGACACCCGGTCTACGACTGCCTGTACCTCGCTTGTGCCGAGCTTGCCGGGGCCGTGCTCGTGACCGCCGACGAGCGGCTCTGCGCGGCGGTTGCCGACGGACCTTACGCCGGGCTCGCGCGCCACCTGTCGGAGGTAACGGCCTGAGATGACGCCTTACGCCGAACTCCAGGTCACCTCGAACTTCAGCTTCCTGCGCGGGGCCTCGCACCCCGACGAGCTGGTCGCCCAGGCCGCCGCGCTGGGGCTCGCGGCGATCGCGATCACCGACCGCAACACGCTCGCCGGCGTGGTCCGCGCGCACGTGGCGGCGCGCGAGGCGGGCGTGCGCCTCGTCGTCGGCGCGCGGCTCGACTTCACCTGCGGCTCGAGCGTGCTGTGCTTTCCGCAAGACCGCGCCGCCTACGGCCGGCTCTCGCGGCTCTTGACGCTGGGCAAGCGGCGCGCGCCCAAGGGCGAGTGCCGCCTCGCCCGCGACGATCTCTACGACCACGGCGAGGGCCAGATCGTCGTCGCCCTGCCGCCCGCCCGTGCCGACCTCTCGCTGGTCTCGAACCCGGCCTTCGCGCGGCGCCTCGAAGAGCTCGCCCGGCATTTCGGCGGGCGCTGCTACCTCGCCGCCCAGCACCTCTACCGCGGCGACGACGCCCGCCGCATCGCCCAGCTCGCCCGGCTCGGCGCGCGGCTCGGGGCGCCGCTGATCGCCACCGGCGACGTCCACGCCCACACGCCCGGGCGCCGGCCCCTGCAGGACGTGCTCACCTGCATCCGCGAGGGCTGCACCATCGCGGAGGCGGGCTTGAGGCTCGCCGCCAACGCCGAGCGCCACCTCAAATCGGGGGCCGAGATGGCGCGGCTGTTCGCCGGCCACGCCGACGCGGTCGCCCGCACGATCGAGATCGCCGGGCGCTGCGGCTTCTCGCTCGACGAGCTGGCTTACGAGTACCCCGACGAGATCGTCCCCGAGGGGCACACGCCGCAGAGCTGGCTCGTCGCGCTCACCCGGGCCGGCGCGCGCGAGCGCTACCCGGGGGGCGTTCCGCCGAAGGTGCGGGCGCAGCTCGACCACGAGTTCGGGCTCATCGACAAGCTCGGCTACGCGCCTTACTTCCTCACCGTCCACGACATCGTGCGCTTCGCCCGCGCGCGCGGCATCCTGTGCCAGGGGCGCGGCTCGGCGGCCAACTCGGCGGTGTGCTACTGCCTGCGAATCACCGCCGTCGACCCCGACAAGAGCGAAATTCTGTTCGAACGCTTCGTCAGCGCCGAGCGCGGCGAGCCGCCCGACATCGACGTCGACTTCGAGCACCAGCGGCGCGAGGAGGTCATCCAGTACATCTACGCGAAGTACGGCCGCGACCGCGCCGCGCTCGCCGCCACCACCATCACCTACCGCGGGCGCAGCGCCATCCGCGACGTCGGCAAGGCGCTGGGGCTGTCGCTCGATACCGTCGGCGCGCTCGCCGGCACGCTCGCCGGGCGCTACGGCGGGGACGCTTTTTGCGACGCGGACCTGCGGGGCATCGGCCTCGACCCCAAGGCGCCGGGGCTCCGGCGCGCGGTTCGGCTCGCCCGCGCGCTGATCGGCTTTCCCCGGCACCTGTCGCAGCACGTCGGCGGCTTCGTCATCTCGCGCGGCCCCTTGAGCGAGCTGGTGCCGATCGCGAACGCGGCGATGCCTGAGCGCACCGTCATCGAGTGGAACAAGGACGACCTCGACGCCCTCGGCCTGCTGAAGGTCGACGTGCTCGGCCTCGGCATGCTCACCTGCCTGCGCAAGGCGTTCGCGCTGATCGCGCGCCACCACGGGCGCGCGCTCGACCTCGCCACCGTGCCGGCCGAGGACGCCGCGACTTACGACATGCTGTGCGCCGCCGACTCGATCGGCGTCTTCCAGGTCGAGAGCCGCGCCCAGATGAGCATGCTGCCGCGGCTCAAACCGCGCACGTTCTACGACCTCGTGATCGAGGTGGCGATCGTGCGCCCGGGGCCGATCCAGGGCGACATGGTGCACCCGTACCTGCGCCGCCGCCGTGGCGAGGAGCCGGTGGACTACCCTTCGCCCGAGCTCGAACGGGTGCTCGGCCGCACCCTCGGCGTGCCGCTGTTTCAGGAGCAGGCGATGCGCATCGCCGTGGTCGCCGCCGGCTTCTCGCCCGGCGAGGCCGACGCGCTGCGCCGCGCCATGGCCGCGTGGCGCCGCCCCGGGATGATCGACGGCTTCCACGACAAGCTGGTCGAGGGCATGGTCGCGAACGGCTACGCGCGCGGCTTCGCCGAGCGCTGCTTCAGGCAGATCCTCGGCTTCGGCGAGTACGGCTTTCCCGAATCCCACGCCGCCAGCTTCGCGCTCCTGGCCTACGTCTCGGCGTGGCTGAAACGCCACTACCCGGCGGCGTTCACCTGCGCGCTGCTCAACAGCCAGCCGATGGGCTTCTACGCCCCGGCGCAGCTCGTCCGCGACGCCCGCGAGCACGGGGTCGAGGTGCGCGCGGCCGACGTCAACGCAAGCGACTGGGACTGCGCGCTGGAAGCGGATGGTGAGAGCGGGATGGCGCTGCGCCTCGGCTTCCGCCAGGTCAAGGGGCTCAAGCAGGCCGGGATCGGGCGGCTGGTCGCCAACCGCGGCGCGGGCTACGCACGCGTCGACGACCTCGCCCGGCGCGCGGGCTTGAGCCCGGCGACGCTCGCGCGGCTCGCGCGCGCCGACGCTTTCCGCTCGCTTGGCCTCGATCGCCGCCAAGCCGCCTGGGCGGTCAGGGGCGTGGATACGGCGCCACTGCCGCTGTTCGAACGTTTTTTGAACAGCTTTTTGATATGCACAGCGTTGTTCCTTCTGGGTGACCGCAGCCGACGAACCTACGTGCCCAAGAAGTCACTTCGCAGACCCTAGGAATCGCTTCACTTCGAGCCTCGCTCCGTCCGAACCCACACGAGCAGCATGTAAGTGGTGAATCTCGTCTCACCGATTCGTTCCATAGGCAAGAAGCCGCGACTTCTTGAATTTCATGTTGTGTGGAACTCGGCCATCGAGTCCGAAGGACTCGCGAAAGTTCATCATGACGCCAGCTCGTGAGCACGTGTAATGTAATGCAAGAGACGAGT
>JACZUY010000031.1 GCA_022572945.1 Pseudomonadota bacterium | reverse complement strand
CGTCCATGATCAGGTCGAGCGCGAAATACTCGATGAAGAACTCGGCGTCGTGCTTGAGCGACTGCTGATAGAGCGTGTGCAGGATGGCGTGGCCGGTGCGGTCGGCGGCGGCGCAGGTGCGCATCGCCTGGCCCTCGCCGTAATGCGTGCTCATGCCGCCGAAGGCGCGCTGGTAGATGTGTCCGTCCTCGGTGCGCGAGAACGGCACGCCGTAGTGCTCGAGCTCGATCACCGCCTGCGCCGCCTCGCGGCACATGTACTCGATGGCGTCCTGGTCGCCGAGCCAGTCCGAGCCCTTGACCGTGTCGTACATGTGCCAGCGCCAGTCGTCCTCGCCCATGTTGCCGAGCGCCGCGCTCATGCCGCCCTGGGCGGCGACGGTATGGCTGCGGGTCGGGAACACCTTGGTCAGGCACGCGGTCTTGAGCCCCTGCTCGGCCAGGCCGAAGGTGGCGCGCAGGCCGGCGCCGCCGGCGCCGACGACGACGACGTCGTAGGCGTGCTCGGTGATCGGATACGCCTCGGTCACGGCGCTCACCCCCCGAACGCGAGCTTGAGCACCGCGAACACGCACGCGGTGCCGAGCGCGAAGCTGCCCAGCAAGACCAGCAGCACCGAGGCGGTCTTGATCCCTTCGTGGTGGATGTAGTCCTCGATCACCACCTGCATGCCGAGCTTCATGTGATAGAAGCCGGCGACGATGAACAGGAGCATGATCACGGCGACCAGCGGGTTGCCCATCAGCGCGACGGCGCGGGCGTGGTCGGCGCCGATCATGAGAAAGACGAAGACGACGAAGAAAAACGTCAACGGCACGAGAGCGACCGCGGTGAGCCGCTGGGCCCAGAAGTGCCCAGTTCCCTCCCTGGCGGCGCCGAGCCCGCGGACCCGGCCGAGCGGCGTGCGCAGGCTCATGTCAGCCCCCGATCCTCAGTCCGATCATCCAGGCGACGGCGGTGAGCGTCACCGAGGTGGCGAGCATCGCCCAGCCCGAGCGGTAGACGTCCTCGATCTCGAAGCCGTAGCCCAGGTCCCACGCCAGGTGCCTGACGCCGTTGCACAGGTGATAGAACAGGCACACCGAGA
Source organism: Pseudomonadota bacterium (assembly GCA_022572945.1). Lineage (GTDB taxonomy): Bacteria > Pseudomonadota > Alphaproteobacteria > JAAXGF01 > JAAXGF01 > JACZUY01. The sequence goes on along the minus strand of JACZUY010000031.1, from coordinate 15,262 downwards.
AGCCGAACAGGACGAGATAGCCGAACCACGAGCCGTAGAACGCCTGGGTGGTCTCGAACGCGCCGGGCCCGATGGCGGCGGCGATCAGCCACCAGGTGAGGAACAGCGTGCCGACCGCGAGGCCGACCCCGGTAAGGCGGTGGAAGATCGAGAGAACCGACGTGAGCTGCGGCTTGTAGATTTCGAGGTGCGGTGACAGAGGCCGCTGCGACTGGGCCATTTTATTGTTCTCCGGACGCACATCGCGCGCCCCCCGGACGGTGCGCGCGAAGCCATTGTAAGGCGTTGTCATGGCGAGTCAATCGCACCCCGCCACGGCGTGGCCGCGTCGCACGGTCGAAGCACGGGCGATCGTGCGCGCCGCTATTTTCGGCATTCGATGGCCAGCTCGTCGCCTTCCGCGGCGCTGAATCTGCCCTCCTCCTCGACGCGGGCGAACATCGGGTCCTCGCAGTCGCCGAACCGACAGCGCCTGATCCCGACGAACCCCGCCGACCTCAAGGTCTCGGTCATCGACGGCTCATCCCACATCCACAGATGAGCCGACCCACCGAACAGATGCGCGACCCATTGCATCGCGCCGTGGGGCCGCGCTCTCACGCCCAGGTGGCACGCGGTCAAAAAGCCTTCGCTCGCCCGCGGATCGCGTTTGTGCAGGTCATCGACGTACCGCCGGGCGCGAATCTCGAGGTCGGGCACGATAAGGCGGAAGACGCCCGACGGTTTCAACATCGCGTAAGTATTCCGCAGGGCGACGAGACAATCGTCATGGGGCATGTGCTCGAGGACGTGGCTCGCAAAGACGCCATCGGCCTCATTTTCGTTACACAACAAGCGCTTTGTTATGTCTCCATAGATAACCTGGTTGGGAAACCGCCTCTGGTTTTTCGTATACAGCTTTCCGACGACGGGAATTCGCTCGAACCGCAACGTCGGGGAGCTGTCGAAGTTGAGCCATCCCTCCCCGGCCGAGAAACCGCAACCGTAATTTACGTACACCATCGCGCGCCAATATTCGCACACCATGTAAAGATCGCAACCGGCATCGGCGGCCGCGCTCCTGGGCCGGCCGCGTCACGTTTCCTCGTAAAGCCCGTGGCGGCGGTGCCAGTCCTCGATCGATTCGTCCGGGTATTCGGGGAAGTGGCTGTCGCGGCCGGTCTCGGGCGCCTCGGCCCAGGGCGCCCTCGAGTCGAGCATGATGTGGACGCGCTCGGGCGGCGAAGGCAACGGCGTGTCGATCGCCGATGCGAAGGGGTGAACGAGCTCGGGCCAGCCCGGGTCGGCGACCCACAGCGCGCTGCCGCAGACCCGGCAGAAATGACGCCGCGCCGGGCTCAACCCCTGCTCGCCCGCGCCGGCTTCGGCCGCGAGCCGGACGCGGTAGACCGAGAGGCTGTCCTTCCCCTCGACGGCGAGCGTCCCGGCGTCGCCCATGATGTTGATCGCGTAGCCGCCGCCGCCCGCGGTCTTTCGGCAGATCGAGCAATAGCAGCGCATAAAGGGATACGGCGTCCGCGATTCGACCGCGAACCGCACCGCGCCGCAGTGGCAAGAGCCTTCGAGCTTCATCGCTTGACCTCCACTGCTTGGGACCGGGGAGCGCCTATCCCCGCCTCGGCATCAACACGGTGGCGTCGAGGTCGAGGATGAGGCCGTCGGCGGCGAGGGTGCGGCCCTTCTCGATCGCGCGGGCGTTGGAGCCAGGCATGTAAAGGACGCTGCGGCGCGAACGAACGTGGGCCGGCATCGCCGGTTCCCCCCGCCGCTTGGCGAGGCGGCTAGGCTAGCGCCCCGCCGGGCCCGCGCAAACCCCTTTGGCGAAGACTGAATTATTGAACGCGACCGCCGCGCGCCGATTCGTGGCGGGCCGATCAAAGAGCCAGGTGCGTGCGCATCGCCATTTCGACCTCCGCCATCGCCGCGGGAGTCAGCCGGCCGATTCGCGTGCCGACAATGCGCTGTTTCGCGACGCTGCGGATTTGGTCGATCATGGCCTTGCCGGGCACGCCCTCGATCTCGACGAGGGCCTGCGACGGGCTCACGCGGCGGACGCTGGAGGTCAACGGAACAACGGTGACCGATTCGAGATGACGGTTTGCGCGATCGTTGGAAACGATGATGGCCGGTCGCGTCTTCCTGATTTCGACGCCTTCGGTCGGGTCGAGGCGCACCCAATAGACGTCGCCCCGCCTCACGGCTCCTCAGCCCCCGCCTTCGCATACCAGGATTCGGGCCAGTCGTTCTCATCGGCCGCGAGGCCAACCAGGCCTCCATCCGAAAGCCAGTCGGCGACCTCGGCGGTCTCCTCGCGCCCTTCCGCCGAAGCGAGCCATTCGGCGTAACCGGCGTACTGGCGCTCGAGTTCGTCGGATAGCCGCAATCTCCGCCGCAACAGCTGCTCGATGAAGCCGGCGATGCGGCGCCGCCCGAGTTGGCTATGCAGCGCCGCGTAAACCTCGTCGCTGAGCGTTATCGTAAGCTTTTTGGTCATTGCAATACGTATAATACGTATTGTCGCCGTTCCGGTCCACTCGGTTCGCTATGGACAGTCGGTTCGCGGGAGTCTGCGGCGCGGAGACGAATTTCCGTGCAAGAGCCGGCCCTTATGGCAACCGGGCCGGCGGGCGTCATACCGGATTTCAAAATGATTGGATCGGTTTGAAATCCGCAGCCCGCGCCCCCTGTGATCGCAATAAATGCGGGCCGCCGCCCCTGCGGCCAGGTTTTGGTCGATATAAGGTTTGGCCTGCGTGGCGTTTGAACGCAGCAATGTCGCACGAGCTGCGACATTGCGTATCAACTGTCGTCGCCGAACCTGATGCCCTGCGCCAGCGGCAGCTCGTTCGAGTAGTTGATCGTGTTGGTGGCGCGCCGCATGTAGCTCTTCCACGCGTCCGAGCCCGATTCGCGGCCGCCGCCGGTGTCCTTCTCGCCGCCGAACGCGCCGCCGATCTCGGCGCCGCTCGGCCCGATGTTGACGTTGACGATGCCGCAGTCCGAGCCGACGCCCGAGGTGAACGTCTCGGCCTCGCGCAGGTCGGTGGTGAAGATGCACGACGCCAGCCCCTGGGGGACGCCGTTGTGGATGCGAATCGCGTCGTCGAGGTCGCGGTACTTCATGGCGTAGAGGATCGGGGCGAAGGTTTCCTCGCGCACGGTCTCGGTCTGGCCGGGCATCTCGACGATCGCGGGCGTGACGTAGTAGGCGCCGGGCAGTTCGCCCGCGAGCACCCGCTCGCCGCCGAACACCGCGCCGCCCTCGCCCGCGACGGTCTCCAGCGTCGCCCGCATCTTGTCGTATGCCGCCTCGCGGATCAGCGGCCCGATCAGCGTGCCGGGATCGAGCGGATCGCCGACCGCGACCGAGGCATAGGCTGATTTCAGCCGCGGCAGCAGCGCGTCGTACACCTCCTCGTGGACGATCAGGCGCCTGAGCGAGGTGCAGCGCTGGCCCGCCGTGCCGACGGCGGCGAACAGGATGGCGCGCTCGGCGAGGTCGAGGTCGGCCGAGGGCGCGACGATCATGCCGTTGTTGCCGCCGAGCTCCAGGAGCGAGCGGCCGAGCCGGGCCGCCACCCGGGCGCCGACCGCGCGGCCCATGGCGCAGCTCCCCGTCGCGCTGATCAGCGGCACGCGCGCATCGTCGACCAGCGCCTCGCCGGCCTGCTTGCCGCCGACGACGATCTGCAGGAGGTCGTCGGGCGCCGCGCCGAACCGCGCCGCCGCCTTGTCGAAGATGTTGCGGCACGCGAGCGCGGAGAGCGGCGTCAGCTCCGACGGCTTCCACACCATCGGGTCGCCGCACACCAGCGCCAGCGCGAAGTTCCACGCCCACGGCGCGACCGGGAAGTTGAACGCGGTGATGACGCCGACCGGGCCCAGCGGATGCCAGCTCTCCATCATCTTGTGGCCGGGCCGCTCGGAGGCGATGGTGAGGCCGTAGAGCTGGCGCGACAGCCCGACCGCGAAGTCGCAGATGTCGATCATCTCCTGGACCTCGCCCTTGCCCTCCTCGAGGATCTTGCCGGTCTCGACCGTCACCAGCTCGCCGAGGCCGTCCTTATGCGCCCGCAGCTCTTCGCCGAACAGGCGGATCAGCTCGCCGCGCACCGGCGCCGGCACGCGCCGCCACGCCGCGAACGCGTCTTGAGCGCGCGCGACCTTGGCGCCGACGTCGCCGGGCGTATCGGGCGCGAGCCTGGCGATCTCGGAACCGTCGATCGGCGAGCGCACCGCGTGCGCGCCGCCAGCGAGCGTCGCCGGATCGAGTCCCAGCGACTGGAATAGCCCGGTGAGGTCTTTCATGGCTCTCGCGCTCGATGATCTCGGGATGGCCGAAGGGCAGCCGTCCGATTTTGGAACCTCGCCGGCCCGGACGCAAGCCGGTGTTGGAACGGCCGGCGTGTCGGCAGCCCGGCGCAGAATCAACTCTCAAGCGAACCTAGCAACCGGCTTGTGGCGCGTCTTTCCGAACTTTGCAGCGAACATGCACTGACGCCGGCACCCAAGGACTCCAACCACGAACCTATGATAAAGGTAAAGGCAACCACTGATTCCGGTTCATGGTGGCAATTCGTGCTGAGAAGCGTTGTCCGAGGCGCTCGTCGGGGGATGACGAAGGATGGAAACGATAACCGCGGAGCATTTCGTCCGGCGATTGAAGCGCCACATGGAGGAGTACGACGCGCGGTTCGTGTTCTTTCTCGGGGCCGGGTGTTCGATTTCCTCGGGCATTCCTGGCGCAAGCCGACTCGTCGGTGACTGGCTGCCAAAGGTCCACCGCGAACATACGGGTGGATCGATCGATTTCGACGAGTGGTTGTCGGAAACGTTTCCGAAACACGACAAGCATAATCCGGCGGCGTCCTATGCCTCTGTGTTCAGGCGGCTATGCCCAACACCACTCTTACGTCAGCGCGAAATTGAAAGAATAGTAGCAAAAAAGGACCCGGGGTTCGGTTACGCGGTGCTGGCGCAGTTGATGAACCATCCCGAATTTGGGGAAAAGTGCAATCGCATCCTAACGACCAACTTCGACGATCTCGTCGCCGACGCGCTCTACCTCTACACCCGCACCAAACCGTTGGTCATCATCCACGAATCGCTGATCAGCTTCGTTGAAGTCGGTCGAACCCGGCCTCTCGTCGTCAAGCTGCACGGCGACGCGCTGCTGGAACCCAAGAGCCTGGAAGAGGAAACGGCCGAACTCAGCAAGAATGTCACTGATGTTTTGGCGACGATCCTCAAAGAGACCGGTTTGATCTTCGTCGGTTACGGTGGAAATGACGAAAGCATAAGTGGTTTCCTATCGGGGCTCCCTGCAAACAGCCTGCCGCACGGGGTGTATTGGGTTAACGATGCGAAGCCGGACACCCCATTCGGCAAATGGCTCGATCAAATAGACGGCGCATTTTGGGTCCGGCATCGCGACTTCGACACGCTGTTGCTGCTCATCCGTCGTGAATTCAATCTCGATCATCCCGACGAAAGGCGTTTCGACGCGTTGATGGATACCTACAAGGAAACCTTCAAGAAGCTGAGCCGCGAAGTTACGGAGTTACCGGAAGGCGCAGCCGACAAAGCAGTTCTCGAAACTGCGGTTGCGGACGCGGTCAAGGATTTCAAGATCTGGTTTGCGGTCGAAATGGAGGCAGATCGGTACAAGAAGAAAGATCCTGACCGTGCAGACCAAATCTATCGTGAAGGGCTAGAGCAATTTCCCGATAGCGCACCCCTTCTCGGCAACTACGCACTGTTCCTCGGTAACGTCCGCAAGGACATGGACGGCGCCGAGGCCCATTACAAGCTCGCCCTGGAGGCCGACCCCGAGAACGCCATCAACCTCAGCAACTATGCGGTCTTTCTCCATGAGGTGGGCGAAGACATGGACGGCGCCGAGGCCCATTACAAGCTCGCCCTGGAGGCCGACCCCAACAGTGCTGGTACCCTCAACAACTACGCGGTCTTCCTGCACAAGGTGCGCGGCGACATGGACGGCGCCGAGACCTATTTCGAGCGCGCCCTAGAGGCGGACCACGAGAACGCCATCATCCTCGGCAACTACGCCGGGTTCCTTCTTTCCCTCGGGCGGTCCACCGACGGGTTCGAGAACCTGGAGCGCGCCCTTTCAAAAGCAACCGATCGGAAAGACAAAATTTTGCAGTACCAATATTATCGCTTCGCCCATTCGGCCGACTCACAGCAGCGGCACAACGCGCTTGCGGAAATCAAAGCGTTGATCCATGAGGGCGTCCGCTCGCCCCGTTGGGACCTTTCGAAAAACGTAGAGCGCGCCCGCGAGGACGGGCATCCGGATATGGAGCTCGTCGAGCAGCTTGCAAAGGTCATCGCCGACGAGGCCGACGCCAATACGCTGGAGAAGTTTCCCGCTTGGACGGAAGCGTAGCGGCGCGGCCACCGCGACCGTGCGCGTCACCCGCCCGACCCGCTATCTCACCTGGTCCAAGGACGATCTCAGGAAGATGCTGCGCCGCAACCCGACCGTCGCCATGAAGACCGTGCTGTCGATGGAGCTGATGAAGAAGCTCGGCGGCGCCCCGGCCTGACACGGGGAGTGACGCGCGCGACGGCTGGCACGGCGCGCGCGGACGGGGTAGAAAGCCGCACATCGCGGCGCGCCCCAGGGAGAGATCGTCATGAGACGGTTCGAGAAACACCCGGTCATCGCCATCGCGCTCGTGCTGGTGGCCGCCCTCGCCGGCCTGCTCGCGGCGAGCGAGACGTACCTGCGCCTCTCGGAATCGGTCGACGTGGTGACCGCGGGCGAAAGCCTCGCCCGTCCCGAGCGCCACATCCGGCTCAGGGAGTGGCTGCCCGATACCCGGTTCGTGTTCGCCCCGCCGGAGATCCGGCGGCTCAACCCCGGCGGCGCGGTCGCCGACGAATACGAGGTTAACATCGACGGGAACGGCTTCATCGAGCCCGGCCGAGTGCACGGCGACGCCGACCTGACCGTCGTCTTCCTCGGCGGCTCGACCACCGAATCGATGTTCGTCACGCCCGAGCTTCGCTTCCCCTACCGCGCCGCGCGGCTCCTCGAAGAGCGGCTCGGGGTCACAGTCAACGGCTTCAACGCCGCCAAGTCGGGCAACAATGCGATGCACTCGCTGCACATCCTCAGCGGCAAGGTGCTCGCCATGCGGCCCGACGTGGTCGTGCTCATGAACAACGCCAACGACCTCGGCGTGCTGTCGCGCTACGGCACCTACTGGAACGACGATTCCGACTTCCGCCAGCTGCGCACGCCCGAGCGCAGCCTCGAGCGGTCGTTCCGCAGCCTGCGCGACCTCGTGATCCCGAAGACCTATCGCGCGATCCGCCGGGCGCTCCGGCGCCTGGCGAGCGTCGCTCCCGCCGGCCGGGCGCTCGCCGCGGAGGTCGGCGCTCCCGCGGCGGCGCGGCCCGGAATCGAGCTCTGGGCGGATGACTACGAAAGCGCGCTCCGCCAGTTCGTGGCCACCGCCAGGGCGTGGCGCGCCCGCCCGGTGCTGATGACCCAGGTCGCGCTGACCGACGGCGAGTTGCGGCGGCCCGCGCGCGACGATGGCGGCGACTACCTGGCCACGGACAAGCTCGCCCGGCGCGGCTTCACCGCCGAATCGTTCGCCGATTCGCACGCCTACTTCAACCACATCGCGCGCTTCGTCGCCCGCAGCGAGGGCGCGCTGCTGATCGATCTCGCGGCCCAGGGGCCGTGGACCGACAACGAGCTTTACGACGGCCAGCACTTCTCGGACAACGGCTCGCGGCGGGCGGCCGAGATCATCGCCGCCGCGCTCGCCGACGACCTTCAAGGCCGCCTCCCGGCGCAGTGACCGACGCCGCCTCTCGTCCGGTCAATATCAAGGACCGTTGGTATTACTTCGGGAGCTTGCCCAGCACCCCTTCGACGTACCAGTCCATGCGCAGCAGCTCTTCGTCCGCCATCGTCTGACCGGCGGGCACGCGGACCTCGCCGTCCTGGCTCCTGACCGGACCGGCGAAGGGATGGAGCGTCCCGGCGGCGATGGCCTGTTTGCGTTCCGCCACGAGGTCGGCGACCGCCTTCGGGACGGCCGGATTGAGCCGCGCCAACTTGACCATGCCGTCCTTGATTCCCCACCATACGTCTTCCGATTTCCAGGCGCCGTCGAGCACGTCGTTGACGCGCTTGATGTAGTAGGCGCTCCAATCGTGGGTCGAGGCGGTCAAATGCGCATTCGCCCCGTACTTGGACATGTCGGAGTGGTAGCCGATCGAGAACACGCCGGCCTCCTCGGCCGCCAGCGTCGTCGCCGTCGAGTCGGTATGGTGGGTGACGATGTCGGCCCCCTGCGCGATGAGCGCATCGGCGGCCTCGCGCTCGCGGCCGGGGTCGAACCACGAGTTCACCCAGATCACCTTGACCTCGGCCGCGGGATTGACGCTGCGCAATCCCATGGTGAAGGCGTTGATGCCGCGCACCACCTCGGGGATCGGGAAGGCGGCGACGTAGCCGATGACGTTGCTCTTGGTCATCTTGCCGGCGACGATGCCGGTGAGATACCGGCCCTCGTAGAAGCGGGCGAGGTAGGTGCTGACGTTCTTCGCCCGCTTGTAGCCCGAATTGTGCTCGAAGAACGTGTCCGGGAACTGCTTCGCCACCTTGATCGTCGGGTTCATGTAACCGAACGAGGTGGTGAAGATGAGCTTGTAGCCGCTCGCCGCGAGCTCGCGAATCACGCGCGTCGCCTCGGCGCCTTCGGGCACGTTCTCGACGTACTTGGTCTCGACCCTGGCGCCGAGCGCCTTCTCCATCACCTTGCGCGCGCGGTCGTGCTGATAGGTCCACCCCGCGTCGCCGATCGGGCTGACGTAGACGAAGCCCACCCGCAATTTCGCAACCGGAGCCTCCAGTTTTGCGATTTGCTTTTGCGCTTCGCTAAGTTGTAGTTGCTGATAGACGATAACGCCGACCAAGGCGACGATAACGACCACCGCGATCGTAAGGAGGGCCTTAACATTCAACTTCATCGTAACCTCCATCCATCAGTATTTTTCGCAACCGCCACGCTCATACATTGGCTGGCGCGGCCGCGACGAGCCCGACGGCCGCCAAGCCGATGGCAAGTTTGGGAACGGTCTTGCAACCGAACTTGAGCGGTTCCTGGGCCAGCCCGGCGGCGGCGAGCCTTGCCAAAGTGCGCGGTATCCGAATCCTTGTCCACATGGTGCAGTCTCCCAAGTTAGTGTGCGTCGGGGTGATACGTCTTGCCCAGCGAGGCCGGCGAGTTGAGGCGGATGGTGTTGATGTCGCGCGATATTACGACCAGCACGGCGATCGTGGCCAGATACGGCAGCATCGACAGGAGCTGCGGCGCGACCTCGACGCCGGCGCCCTGGAGGTGGAACTGAACGATCGTGACTCCGCCGAACAGGTACGCGCCGATCAGCACCCGCGCCGGTCTCCAGGTCGCGAACACGACCAGCGCCAGCGCGATCCAGCCGCGCCCGGCGGTCATGCCTTCGACCCACATGGGGGTGTAGGCGACCGAGAGATAGACGCCGCCGAGACCCGCCATGGCGCCGCCGAACAGCACCGCCGCGTAGCGGATGCGGATTACCGGATAGCCGATCGCGTGGGCGGATTCCGGCGACTCGCCGACGCCGCGCAGGACCAGCCCGGCGCGGCTGCGATAGAGAAACCAACTGACGCCGGCGAGCGCGGCAAAGGAGAGATAGATCAGCGGATCGAGCGAGAACAGCAGCGGCCCGATCAACGGCAGGTCGCTCAACCCGGGAATGTGCACGGGCGATATGCTCGGGAGCGCGACGCTGGTGTAGTCGATTCCGATGTACGCGCTGACCCCGATCCCGAATATGGTGAGCGCCAGGCCGGTGGCGACCTGGTTCGCCATCAGCGTCAGCGTCAGCACGCCGAATATCAACGCCATCCCCGCGCCGGCGAGGACGCCGACGATGACCGCGGCGACCGGACTGCCGGTTTCCGCGGCGGCGATGAAGCCGCAAACCGCGCCGACCAGCATCATGCCCTCGACGCCCAGGTTCAGGACCCCGGACCGTTCCGCGATCAGCTCGCCGAGCGCGGCGAAGACGAGCGGCGTTCCCGCCCCCAGTATGGAGACCAGGATGGCGACCGTGGTTTCCAGTCCGGTCACGTCGCCCGCTCCGTCGGCGCCACGCGCCCCGGCGCGCGCCGGACGACGCGTAGCCGGAAGTTGATCAACACGTCCGAGGCCAACAGGAAGAACAGGAGCGTGCCCTGGAACACGCCGGTGACCGCGGACGGCAGGCCGAGGTTCATCTGCGCCGCTTCGCCGCCGAGGTACAGGAGCGCCATCAGCATGCTGGCGAGCAGGATGCCGACCGGGTGGAGGCGGCCGACGAAGGCGACGATGATGGCGGCGAAACCGTAGCCCGGCGAGATCGAGGGCAAGAGCTGGCCGATCGGCCCCGCGGCCTCGCCCACGCCCGCGATCCCGGCGGCGCCGCCGCCCGCGAGCAGCCCGATCCACACCATGCGCTTGTGGCTGAAGCCGGCGTATTGGGCGGCGCCGCCGGCGAGGCCGGCGACCCGTATCTGATAGCCGAGAAAGCTTCGCATCATGAACACCCAGCCGAGCGCGAGCACCGCGAGCGCGATCGGCATTCCGGCATGAAGACGCGTCCCGTCGAGAACGATCGGCAACGTCGCCGCGTCCTGGAACTGGCGGGTCTCGGGAAAGCCGAAGCCCTGGGGGTCCCGCCACGGCCCGAAAACGAGGTAGCTCAGGAACAGCGCGGCGACGTAGGTGAGCATCAGGCTGACCAGGATCTCGTTGGCGTTGAAGTGGGTCTTGAGGAACGCCGGGATCGCCGCCCACGCCATGCCGCCGACGACGCCGGCGGCGATCATGCCCGGCAACAACCACGCGCTCTCCGTGTCGGGAAATGCCAGTGCGAGGCCGCCGCCGCAGATCGCGCCGAGGGTGAGCTGCCCCTCCGCGCCGATGTTCCAGACGTTGGCGCGGAAGCCGACCGCGAGCCCCATCGCGCACAGCGAAAGCGGCGCGACCTTCAGCCCGAGCTCGCCCCAGCCGTAGAGATCGTCGATCGGCGCCACGAAGAAGGCATGAAACGCCGCCAGGGGATCGAACCCGAGAACGGTAAAAACGACGAAGCCGGTCGCCAGCGTCAGTCCCGCGGCGAGGAGCGGCGAGACGTAGATCATCGCCCGCGAGGGTTCGGCGCGCGGTTCGAGCTTAACCCACACCGGAGGCCTCCGCCGGCGTGGCCGGTCCCTCGGGGAAAAGCCCGCTCATCCACAGCCCGATTTCCTCGATGCTCGTCTCCGAGGTGCGCTTCGCGGGAGACAGCCGGCCCTTGGCGATCACGGCGATGCGGTCGCAGATCTCGAACAGCTCGTCGAGGTCTTCCGAAATCACCAGCACCGCGACGCCTGCGCCGCGCATCTCGATCAGGGCCTGGCGGATCGCCGCCGCCGCGCCGACGTCGACCCCCCAAGTGGGCTGCGCCGCGACCACGATCCTGGGTTCCTGCAGGAACTCGCGCCCGACGATGAACTTCTGCAGGTTGCCGCCGGACAGACTCTTGGCGTCGGCCTCGACGCCGCCGCAGATGACGTTGAACCGGTCCACGCAGCGGTCGGCGAAAGACCGTACTTCGCCGAAGCGAATGAGGCCGAAGCGGACCATGTTCAGCCTGTGGGCGGTTAGCAGGGCGTTGTCGGCAAGCGACATGTTGGCGACCGCGCCGCGCCCGAGGCGCTCTTCGGGCACGAAGACGAGGCCGAGATCGCGCCGCGCCGCCGCGCCCAGGCGCCCGACCTGACGGCCGCCAAAGTGAATCTCGGACGCCTCGCGCGAGGTCCTCTCACCGCTCAGCGCAGCCAGCAGTTCCTGCTGGCCGTTGCCCGAGATGCCGGCTATGCCGACGATCTCGCCGCTCCGCACGCTGAGGTGGATGTCGTCGAGATCGGTGCCGAACTGAGTGTCCGCCTTGCGCGTCAGCCCGGCGACGACCAGGCGTTCCTCGCCGCCCTCGTCCGCCTCGCCGTGCGCGAACACCGGCAGCGCCTTTCCGATCATCATCCTCGCCAGCGACGAAGCCGACTCGTCGCGCGGATCGACGGTGCCGGTGACCTTGCCGCCGCGGAGGATCGTCGCCGAGTCGCACAATTCCTTGATCTCGTCGAGCCGGTGGCTGATGTAGAGAATGCTGCAGCCCTCCCGGGCCAGCAGACGCAGCGTCTCGAACAGCTTGCGCACCGCCTGCGGCGCCAGCACCGACGTGGGCTCGTCCATGATCACGAGCTCGGGCTTCTGCAACAGGCAGCGGACGATTTCGACGCGCTGGCGCTCCCCCACCGACTGGGAATGCACGAGCTGCTTCGGGTCGAGCGGTATCCCGTAGCGCGCCGAGACCTCCTCGATGCGGCGCGCCAGCGCGTCGAGGTCGCGGCTGTCCTCGACCGCGAGCGCGATGTTCTCGGCCACGGTCAAGGTCTCGAAGAGCGAGAATTGCTGGAACACCATGCCGATGCCGAGCCGCCGCGCCTGCGCCGGGTTGTCGATCCGCACGGGCTCGCCGTTCCAGGCGATCTCGCCCGCGTCGGCCTTGGTCACGCCGTAGATGATCTTCATCAGCGTGCTCTTGCCGGCGCCGTTCTCGCCGAGCACGGCGTGGATCTCCCCGGGCAGGACCACCAGATCGATGCCGTCGTTCGCGACCACCGTCGGATAGGCCTTGGAGATGCCCGTCAACGCGAGGCGCGGCGTGGCGGCGGCCGGCGGCCGGGGGCTCAATACGGAACCTTGTCGGGATTCACCCGCCATTTGCCGAAGGCGACCCTCACTGGCGCGCAATTCGCTCCCCGCCGGCGGCAAGAATCGCCGCGGTGAATTCGGTCGATATCGGGTTGCTTTGGTATTGGCTGAACCCAATCCCCGTGGCGATGCGCGCAAATCTATTGCATGCGCAACTTCGGGTCGAGGGCGTCGCGAAGCCCGTCGCCAAAGAGATTGAAGCCGAACACCGCGAGGCTGATCGCCACGCCCGGGAAGATGGCGATCCACGGCGCGCTCTCGGCGTATTCCTCGGCGCCGCTCTTGAGCATGAGGCCCCACGCCGCCGTCGGCTCCTGAACGCCGAGACCGAGGAACGCCAGGACGGCCTCGAGCAGGATCGCCTGGCCGACGAAAGCGGTGAGCAGGATGAGATAGGGGGCCATGACGTTGGGCACCATGTGCCGCAGGATGATGCGAGCGTGACCGAAGCCCAAGGCCCGGGCCGCGTCGACGTACGGTATCTCGCGGATCGCCAGCGCGCTCGAGCGCACGACGCGGGCGCACTGCGGGATGAACGGAATGGTGATGGCGATAATCACCTTGTCGATTCCCGGGCCCAGGACCGCGACCACGGCAAGCGCCATGATGATCAACGGGAACGCCATGAAGACGTCCATCACACGCTGGAGGAGGAGGTCGAACCAGCCGCCGAAATAGGCGCTCGCCACGCCGAGGACCAAACCCGCGGTGGCGCCGACGAAGGCGGCGACGAAGCCGACGAAAAGGGCGGTCCGGGCGCCGTAAATGATCCGCGACAGAATGTCCCGGCCGAAGTCGTCGGTGCCCAACAGGAACTGTAGCCCGGGCGGGGTAAACATGTGTTCGAAAGCGTTTGCCTCGGGGTCGTACGGCGCGATGACATCGGCAAACAGCGCCATGGCGATCATGACGATAACAACCAACGCACCGGCCGCGCCGAGGGGATAACGCCGGATCAGGCCGAATATGACCACCGTCCACGGCGGCCGTTCGGCGAGCTCAACGGCGTCGGTCTCGACCTGTATGTGGGGCGCGGTCATCGCTAGGATCCTTTATGCATACCGAATCCGCGGGTCCAACCAGGCATAAAAGATATCGATGACTAAGTTCGTCATAACGAAGATGACGACGACCAACATGACCAGTTGCTGGGTCAACGTGAAGTCGAGGTTGAGCACCGATTCCACGAACAACTTACCGAGGCCGTTCAGGTTGAAAACCTGTTCGGTCACGACGAGTCCGCCGATGAGGAAGGCGAACTCGATACCGATGATCGTGACCACGGGAAGCATCGCGTTCTTGAGCGCGTGACGGTTGATGATGACCTTCTCCAAGAGCCCCTTGGCGCGCGCCGTGCGCACGTAGTCCTCGCGCAGCACCTCGAGCAGCGCCGAGCGCGTCATCCGGGTGGCCACGGCCGAGTAGCGATACCCCGTCGCCACCGCCGGCCAAATCAACTGGGTAAGGTTGCCGGCCAAATCCTCGAAGGGAGACACGTAGACGATCGGCGGCATCCAGGGAGTCCCGAACCAGGCCTGGGTGGTGATAAGCAACCCCAGGATGATCATGATGCCGAGCCAGAACGACGGCATGGCGATGCCCGCGATACTGAAGGCCCGTACGCAATAGTCGATCCAGGTATCCTGCTTGACCGCCGAAATGGTGCCAAGGGGAATGGCGATGAGGATGGCCACGACGGTCGCCATGACGGCGATCTGGAGCGAAAGCTGGAAGCGCAGGCCGATTTCATGGGTAATGGGCCTTCCGGTCCACATGGACTCGCCCAAATCCAACGTGAAATAACCTTTAATCACCTGGAAAAACTGGACGTATACCGGGTCGTTCAGCCCGAGGTTCTCGCGGCAAATGTCGATCGCTTCCTGATCGGCGTAAACGCCAAAACCCGCCATGCGAACTTCGCAGACGTCTCCGGGAATAAGACGCATCAAAATGAAGACCAGCACCATCGCCCCGAACAGGGTCGGGATCATCAGCAACAGGCGTTTGATGATGTATTGGTACATGCCGCGATCCAACCAAGCCGCCCCGCCCGCCACGACGCGCGCGGCGGGCGGGGGGCCCGATGGACCGTTCGGCCGTTGCTACATCAGGCTCTTGTCGAGCCAGATATTGTCGAGCGACTGGTTCAGGTAGTGGCTCGGGGCGATCTTCCACCCCTTCACGTACGAGCGATGCGGATTGATCTTGTACCACCACAACGTGATGAGCTGGTGGGCCTGCTCGTCGAGAGCCCGCTTCTCGTAGGCCCGCATGATCCGGCGTTGTTCCGCCGGGTCGTTGGACCGGTTCATCGCGTCGAACATCTTGTCCATTTCGCGGTCCTGGTAACCCGCGTAGTTGTTGCCCGCGATATCGTCGGACTGGTACCCGGAAACGTCGGCGAGCGGGTTCACGATCGACTGGCAGTTGAAGTA